>NZ_JAMYRK010000004.1:0-206819 GCF_040321335.1 Mesorhizobium sp. M0437 | reverse complement strand
CGGCGGTGGGGGGCGTGCATATTTGAATACGCCCCCCCCTTTCCGGCGCTACCCCCCCTCCAGCCCGGGGCCCACCGCCCGACCCCGCAGCGCCGGGGGGCCTGGCCCCGGCCGCTTTCGGTCGAGCCGCGCGACGGACGGCTTTGTGTGTTCATGCCGCCGGTCGAGGCGCTGGAGGATTATCTCGAACTGGTGGCGGCGGCTGAGAACGCGGCAAGGGCGATCGGCCTGCCGGTGCATATAGAAGGCTACGGCCCGCCGCACGATCCGCGCCTCAATGTCATCCGTGTCGCACCCGATCCCGGCGTCATCGAGGTCAATATCCACCCCGCTGCGAATTGGCAGGATTGCGTGGCGACGACCACGGCGATCTACGAAGAGGCGCGGCAGACGCGGCTTGGCGCCGACAAGTTCATGATCGACGGCCGCCACACCGGCACCGGCGGCGGCAACCACGTCGTCGTCGGCGGCGCAACGCCCAATGACAGTCCGTTCCTGCGCCGCCCCGACCTGTTGAAGAGCCTGGTGCTGCAATGGCAGCGGCATCCGTCGCTGTCCTATCTGTTCTCCGGCCTGTTCATCGGCCCGACCAGCCAGGCGCCGCGCTTCGACGAGGCGCGCCACGATTCGCTTTACGAACTCGAAATCGCGATGGCGCAGGTGCCGCATCCGGACAAGGGCGCGGCACCCCTGCCGTGGCTGGTCGACCGGCTGTTCCGCAATCTTCTGACAGACGTGACCGGCAATACCCATCGCTCGGAAATCTGCATCGACAAGCTGTTTTCGCCGGACGGGCCGACCGGCCGGCTCGGGCTGGTCGAATTCCGCGGCTTCGAGATGCCGCCCAACGCGCGCATGAGCCTGGCGCAGCAATTGCTGGTGCGCGCCATCATCGCCCGGGCCTGGAAGAACCCGCTCGACGGCCGCTTCGTGCGCTGGGGCACTTCGCTGCACGACCGTTTCATGCTGCCGCATTATGTATGGGCGGATTTTCTCGATGTGCTGGACGACCTCAAGCTGAACGGCTTTGCGTTCCGTCCGGAATGGTTCGATGCCCAGCTCGAATTCCGCTTCCCGTTCTGCGGCGACGTCCAGCATGCCGGCGTCAAGCTGGAGCTCAGGCAGGCGCTCGAGCCGTGGCACGTGATGGGCGAGCAAGGCGCGATCGGCGGCACCGTACGGTTTGTCGATTCCTCCGTCGAAAGGCTGCAGGTGAAGACCGAGGGGCTCAACCCGGAGCGTCACGCCGTCGTCTGCAACGGCCGCGTCGTGCCGATGAAGGTGACCGACAACCGCGAGATCGCGGTGGCCGGCGTGCGCTTCAAGGCCTGGCAGCCGGCGTCCGGCCTGCATCCGGCGCTGCCGGTCAACACCCCGCTGGTCTTCGACATCTATGACCGCTGGTCGGGCCGCGCAGTCGGCGGCTGCGTCTACCATGTCGCACATCCCGGCGGGCGCAGCTATGACACCTTCCCGGTCAATGGCAACGAAGCGGAGGCGCGGCGGCTCGCTCGCTTCGAGCCGCGTGGCCATACGCCGTCCAGCTATGTGCTGCGCAACGAAGAAGCCTCTGAAGATTTCCCGATGACCCTTGACCTTCGGCGGCCGCAAAGACTCTGATCAGCCATGGCGAAGGGGAATCACAAAAGGCTGCGCAGCAAGCCGCAGACCCACAGTCTGCTGGAGCACTACCAGCCGATCGACGGCGTCGTCGACGAGATGGTCGATGCGTCGGGCAATCCGCGGCCGGCCTGGCGGCACTTCATCGAGTCGCTGGAGGACCTGGGGCCGGAAAAGCTTGCCCAGCGCTTCGCCCGCGCCGACCAGTACCTGCGCGACGCCGGCGTCTACTACCGCGTCTATGACAAAGCCGGCGCCAACGAGCGGGAATGGCCGCTGGCGCATGTGCCGCTGCTGATCGAGGAGCAGGAATGGGCTGACATCAGCGCCGGCCTGGTCCAGCGCGCCGATCTGTTCGAGGAGACCATCGCCGACATTTACGGGCCGAACCGGCTGGTCGAGAAAGGCATTCTGCCGGCCGGATTGATCGCGGTCAGCCCGGAATATTTGCGGCCGGTCGTCGGCACCAGGCCGGCGAGCGGCCATTTCCTGCATTTCTGCGCCTTCGAGCTCGGTCGTGGCCCGGACGGCCGCTGGTGGGTGCTTGGCGACCGCACACAGGCGCCGTCGGGCGCCGGCTTTGCGCTGGAAAACCGCGTCGCCACCACAAGGGCGCTGTCCGACATCTACGGCGAAATGCATGTGCACCGCCTGGCCGGCTTCTTCCGTCGCTTCCGCGACGCGCTGATCGGCATGGCCAGGCAAGCCGGCGGCCGTGTCGCCATCCTGACGCCGGGACCGCTGAACGAAACCTATTACGAACATGCCTATATCGCCCGCTATCTCGGCATCATGCTGCTCGAGGGCGAGGACCTGACCGTCTCCGGCGGCAGGCTGATGGTGCGCACGGTTTCGGGGCTGATGCCGGTGAGCGTCTTGTGGCGGCGGCTCGACGCCGCCTTCGCCGATCCGCTTGAATTGCGGCCGGACTCGCAGATCGGCACGCCGGGGCTGGTCGAGGCGGTTCGGCAAGGGGCGGTTTCGGCCGTCAATGCACTGGGCTCCGGCCTGATGGAGACGCGCGCGTTGCTCGCCTTCCTGCCCAAGATTTCGCGCGCCCTGCGCAACGAGGAACTGCTGCTGCCGACGGTCGCGACATGGTGGTGCGGGCAGGAGACGGAGCGTGAACATGTGCTCGCCAACATCGATAGCATGGTGATCGGCCCGGCGCTGTCGACGCGGCTTGCCTTCGAGGACGACGGCTCGACCAAGCTCGGGTCGGCGCTGTCGGTCGAGGAACGGGCCGAACTGGTCGCCAGGATCGAACGGGACGGCGGCGACTTCGTCGGCCAGGAAGCGGTGACGCTGTCGACCACGCCTGTCTATGTCGGCGGTTGGCTGGAGCCGCGGCCGGCAAGCCTGCGCGTCTATCTGGCGCGGACGCCGGAAGGCTGGACCGTGATGCCGGGCGGGTTTGCCCGTGTCGGCTTTTCGCTCGACCCGACGGCCATCGCCATGCAGCGCGGCGGCCAGGCGGCGGATGTCTGGGTGGTCAGCGACAGGCCGGTCGAGCGCGAGACACTGCTGCCGCAGGAGCACGACAGCTTCACCCGAACCCTGCCGGGCAGCCTGCCCAGCCGCGCGGCTGAGAACCTGACATGGCTCGGCCGCTATATCGAGCGATCGGAAGACACGGTGCGCATCCTGCGCGCCTACCATGTGCGGCTGGCCGAGACATCCGATCCCGAGATGCCGCTGCTCGCCGATATCAGCGACTATCTCGCGCCGTTCGGCATCGACGTCGAGACGGCAATCCCATTGGGGCTCATCGGCACGCTGGACAGCGCCGTTTACAGCGCCGGGCAGATCCGCGACCGCTTCTCGCCCGATGGCTGGCTGGCATTGAAGGATCTGTCGAAGACCATCCATCAATTTGCCGCGACCGTGGCGCCGGGCGACGACGCGACAAGGGCAATGACGGTCATCCTGCGCAAGCTGGCCGGGTTTTCCGGCCTGCTGCACGAGAACATGTACCGCTTTGCCGGCTGGCGTTTCCTGGAAATCGGCCGCAGGCTCGAACGCGGCATCCAGATCGCCCGCACGCTCGCCCGGCTGACCGGAGCCCAGGCGCCGGAAGGTGCGCTCGACATGATGCTGGAGATCGGCGACAGCGTCATGACCCACCGTCGGCAGTATCCGGTGCAGGCGGGGCGGCGCACCGTGGTCGACCTTCTGGCGCTCGATCCGCTCAACCCGCGCTCAATCCTTTTCCAGCTCGAACGGCTGAAGGCCGAAATCGCGCTGCTGCCCGCTGTCGGCGCTGAAGGCCATATGTCGCCGGCGGCCAAGGAAATCCTGCAGCTCAACACGTCGATCGCCATCAAGGAGCCCTCGGACATGACGGCCAAGGCCCTCGGCGATCTCGCCAATGAAATCGGCGGGCTCTACAACAGCCTCGCCAAAGCCTATTTCGGGTAGAGACAGCATGCTCTACGACATCAGGCTTCACCTGCGTTACGACTATGATGCGGCGGCCGGCGGTGGCCGCCATCAGGTGCGCGTGCTGCCGCCGACCATCCCTGGCGTGCAGCGCGTCATCGCCGCTTCACTGTCTTTTGTGCCGGCGCCCAGCGAACGTTCCGACTTTTCCGACTTTTTCGGCAACAGTGTCACCTCGATCGCCTTTCGTGACGCGCATGATGCGCTCGACATCAGGATGAGCGCGCGTGTTTCAGTGTCGCGGCCCGAACCCGGGCTCGACGTATCGCCGGACATACGCCGGCTGAGGGAAGAACTCGGCGCAGTGCACTCGCTGGCGCCGGCTTCGCCGCATCACTTTCTGGCCGCCAGCGATCATGCCGGCATCGACGCGGCAATCACTGCCTATGCGAAAGGCAGTGCCGGCGGTTCGACAGTCGGCACGGCCATGGCTCTGTGCAACCGCATTCACCGCGATTTCACCTATGACGGCGAGGCGACCACCGTGCAGACGCGGGCCAGCGACGCCTTTGGCCTGAAGCGCGGCGTCTGCCAGGATTTCTCCCACATCATGATCGCCGGCCTGCGCGGCCTCGGTATTCCCGCGGGCTATGTCAGCGGGTTCCTGCGCACCATCCCGCCGCGCGGGAAGCCGCGGCTCGAAGGCGCCGACGCCATGCACGCCTGGGTCAAGGTGTGGTGCGGGCGCGATGCCGGCTGGCAGGAATTCGATCCGACCAATGGCATGCGGGCTAGCAACGACCATATCACGGTCGGCTACGGCCGCGATTACTCCGATGTGGCGCCGATCGTCGGCGTGCTGAAAACCACCGGTGGACAGGTCGGCGAGCAGGCGGTCGACGTCGTTCCGGTCGTGCTCGAAAAGGCGTGACGACGCACGTCTTCGACGCACGGCGACGTCGATAGGCTGTTCTGGGACCAAGAGATCAAGAGGCGTTGGAACCCGCAGCCGGCAAGCGGCTTATCTACGGAAATTCCGTGGAGAGGACATGCTGGACAAATCCGGGTCGTCGTCTGGCCAATCGGCTGTGAGGAAAGCTGCACCAAAAAACGCGGTGCCGCACAACGGAGCGCTGGAGAACGGCGCGCAAGCCTCGGCCGTTCGGGCCTCGCTCAACTATGTCACCGACACTGAACCCGGTATTCGCCGGCTGCGTTCGGGCAAGGGGTTCTCGTACAAAGGACCCGACGGGCGGATTGTCGACGGGGAGGCGCTGGCACGCATCAAGGCGCTCGCCATTCCACCGGCCTGGACGGATGTGTGGATCTCGCCGGATGCCGACGGTCACATCCAGGCGACCGGTCGGGACCAGCGCGGCCGCAAACAATACCGCTATCACCCGCACTGGGCGGAGGAGCGTGACGGCGTCAAATATTCGAGCCTGATTGCCTTCGCCGAAAGCCTGCCCGAACTGCGGCGGCAGATCGACGTCGATTTGCGCCGTCACGGCCTGCCGCTGGAACGCGTCGTTGCGGCTATCGTCTGGCTGCTCGACAACACGATGATCCGTGTCGGCAATGCCGCCTATGCCCGCGACAACAAGAGTTTTGGGCTGACCACGCTGCGTGACCGCCATGTCTACATCAAGGGCTCGAGCCTGCGCTTTGCCTTCATCGGTAAATCCGGCAAGGAATGGAGATTGAAACTTGTCGATCGCCGGATTGCCAAGGTCGTGCGTGGAGCGCAGGACCTGCCGGGCCAAAAACTGTTCCAGTATCTCGACGAGGACGGAAACAGGCATCCGGTG
Source organism: Mesorhizobium sp. M0437 (assembly GCF_040321335.1). Lineage (NCBI taxonomy): Bacteria > Pseudomonadati > Pseudomonadota > Alphaproteobacteria > Hyphomicrobiales > Phyllobacteriaceae > Mesorhizobium > Mesorhizobium sp. M0437. Next base: position 201,012 of record NZ_JAMYRK010000004.1, on the reverse strand, counting down.
CGCTCAGACGACGTCAACCGCTATATCAGGGAAAATGCCGGAGCGGAGTTCAGCTCCAAGCACTTCAGAACCTGGGGTGGCACCATCCATGCGGCGTCGCTGTTTGCGCAAACCGAACGTCCGGAAAGCCAGGCGCAGCAAAAGCGGGTGATGAACAATGTCATCGACAAGGTTGCCGAGCGGCTCGGCAATACGCGCGCGGTTTGTCGCCAATGCTACATCCATCCGGAAGTGTTCCGCGCCTGGCCCGAAGGACGGCTGCTGGACGAAATGGCGGATGCCAACCAAGGCAAGCGCTCGATCGCCGGGCTCGACGACGAGGAGGCCTTGGTCTTGAGATGGCTGAAGGCGAGGGAATGACGCCGGACGGAGCGTATTTTTTTGTCGACGCCATGTCGGCATCGGTCCTAGTGTTTCGTCCTTTGACAGAGAAAAGGACGACCCATGCTCTACGCGATCCTCTGCTATGCTTCCGAAGACGTCGTCTGCTCCTGGAGCAAGGAGCAGGACGACGCCGTCATGGAAAAGCTTATCGGTGTGCAGGAAAAATATGCCCAGGCGGGCCGGCTTGGCCCGGTGGCGCGGCTCTTGCCGACGACCGCGGCGACGACGCTGAGGAAGGTCAAGGGCGAATCGATCGTCATCGACGGCCCGTTTGCCGAAACCAAGGAACAGTTCCTCGGCTTTTACACGCTCGAATGCGCCGACCTCGATGAGGCCGTCGACTTCGCGCGCGAGCTTTCCGAGGTCAACCCGAGCGGCGGCTCCTACGAAATCCGGCCGGTCTCGCTGTTCAATCCCGCCAAGGTTTCCGCATGACCGAACTCGCCTGGATCAGCACGGCAATCAGCACCGCTCGCCCGCAGGCGATGGGGGCATTGCTGCGCTACTTCCGCGACCTCGACGCGGCGGAGGAAGCATTCCAGGACGCCTGCCTGAGGGCACTGAACAACTGGCCGAAAAACGGTCCGCCGCGCGATCCGGCAGCCTGGCTGATCTTCGTCGGCCGCAACAGCGGCATCGATGCGGTGCGCAAGCGCGCCAAGCAGGCGCCGCTGCCGGAGGAGGACCAGATCTCCGATCTGGAGGATGCCGAGAGCGACGTCGCCGAGCGGCTGGACGGGGCGCATTACCGCGACGATATTTTGCGGCTGCTGTTTATCTGCTGCCATCCCGACCTGCCGGCCACACAGCAGATCGCGGTGGCGTTGCGCATCGTCTCCGGCCTGACGGTCAAGCAGATCGCCCGCGCCTTCCTCGTCGGTGAAAGCGCCATGGAGCAGCGTATCACGCGCGCCAAGGCGCGTATCGCCGACGCCGGGGTGCCGTTCGAGACGCCGGGAGCGGTCGAGCGCTCCGAACGGCTCGCCGCCGTCGCCGCCATGGTCTACTTGATCTTCAACGAAGGCTATTCCAGCAACAGCGGCGAGGCTTCGGCGCGTGCGCCGCTTTGCGAAGAGGCGATCCGGCTGGCCCGGCTGCTGCTCAGGCTGTTCCAGACCGAGCCGGAGATCATGGGGCTGACGGCGCTGTTGCTGCTGCAGCATGCACGCTCGCCGGCTCGCTTCGACGAGAACGGCGAGATCGTGCTGCTCGAAGACCAGGACCGCAGCCTGTGGAGCCGCAAGATGATCGATGAAGGCCTGGCGCTGGTTGACAAGGCGTTGCGCCATCGCAAGCCCGGTCCCTACCAGGTGCAAGCGGCGATCGCCGCACTGCATGCGCGGGCGGAAAAGCCCGAGGACACGGACTGGAACGAGATCGACCTGCTCTACGGACTGCTCGAGCAGATGCAGCCGTCGCCGGTGGTGACGCTCAACCGCGCCGTCGCGGTCTCCAAGGTGCGTGGACCGGAAGCCGCACTCGCCATGATCGAGCCGCTGGAGGGAAGGCTTTCCGGCTATTTCCATTTCTTCGGCCTCAAGGGCGGACTGCTGATGCAGCTTGGCCGCGGCGAGGAGGCGCGTGTCGCTTTCGACCGCGCTATCGCGCTCGCCAACACGGCCGCCGAGGCAGCGCATATCCGCATGCATATCGACCGGCTGATGAAAGAAAGCGCCGTGCGGGAAACCGCCAAGACGGCACACTGATTCGCTCTATCTGGCTGGTTCAACAGTCGGACGCCGGCTTGGACCATGCCGGGGTGGCGATTTCTCCCTGAAACGCGTAATGCCACGCCATGACAGCGCCTGGTGTGCCGACCGGCAGGGAGTGGGTATGGCGCAAGGCTTGGACCGACGCCATATGAGCGACGGGATCTGAAAGGGATGAAAATGACGATTGCGAAGGAAACGGCCGGGCTTCTGGCGAAACTGGGCGTTGCCGAGCGCGCGCTTACGGGCGGCGATCTTATCGTGCGCAGCCCGGTGACCGGCGAGCAGATCGCCGCGCTGAAGACCATCTCGCCGGCCGATGCGGCAACGACCATCGACAATGCCCACAAAGCTTTCCTGGCGTGGCGGCAGGTGCCAGCTCCCAAGCGTGGCGAACTGGTGCGGCTGCTCGGCGAGGAATTGCGCACACACAAGGCCGAGCTTGGCCGGTTGGTATCGATCGAAGTCGGCAAGATCCCATCCGAAGGTCTTGGCGAAGTGCAGGAGATGATCGACATCTGCGATTTCGCCGTCGGTCTTTCCCGGCAATTGTACGGCCTGACCATCGCCACCGAGCGTCCCGGCCATCGCATGATGGAGACCTGGCATCCGCTCGGTGTCGTAGGCGTCATCTCGGCCTTCAACTTTCCGGTCGCGGTGTGGTCGTGGAACGCAGCACTTGCGCTGGTCTGCGGCGACGCGGTGGTGTGGAAGCCGTCGGAGAAGACACCGCTGACGGCGCTCGCCTGTGAGGCGATTTTTGCACGCGCGGTAAAGCGTTTCGGTGCTGACGCGCCGCAGGGACTGGCGCCCGTGCTGATCGGCGATCGCGCCGTCGGCGAGATCCTGGTCGATCATCCCAGGGTGCCGCTGGTCTCGGCCACCGGCTCGACGCGCATGGGCAGGGATGTCGGCCCACGGCTGGCGAAGCGCTTTGCCCGTGCCGTGCTGGAGCTCGGCGGCAACAATGCCGGCATCGTCTGCCCGACGGCCGATCTGGACATGGCGCTCCGCGCTATCGCCTTCGGCGCCATGGGCACGGCCGGCCAGCGCTGCACGACGCTCAGGCGCCTGTTCGTGCATGAGAGCGTCTATGACCAGCTCGTTCCGCGCCTGAAGAAGGCTTATGAGAGCGTCTCGGTCGGCAATCCGCTGGAGACAAGCGCTCTGGTTGGCCCGCTGATCGACAAGGCTGCCTACGAGAATATGCAGAAGGCGCTGGAGGAGGCGGCTTCGCATGGCGGTAAGATAACCGGCGGAATGCGGGTCGAGAACGGTCACCCCGACGCCTACTATGTGCGTCCGGCGCTGGTCGAAATGCCGCGGCAGGTTTCGCCCGTGACAGAGGAAACCTTCGCGCCCATCCTCTATGTGATGAAATATTCGGAATTCGACACCGCGCTAGAAGAACACAATGCGGTGGGAGCGGGGCTGTCATCCTCGATCTTTACCCGCGACCTGCAGGAATCCGAGCGCTTTCTTAGCGTCGACGGATCGGACTGCGGTATCGCCAACGTCAATATAGGCACGTCAGGGGCCGAGATCGGCGGTGCCTTCGGTGGCGAGAAGGAAACCGGCGGCGGCCGCGAGAGCGGCTCCGATGCCTGGAAGGCCTATATGCGGCGCGCCACCAATACGGTGAATTATTCCAAGGCGCTGCCGCTTGCGCAGGGCGTGTCGTTCGACATCGATTGAAAAGCCAGCCCTCCGTCGCGGCGGCGCGAAAACCGCCACGACGGCGTTCGGCTCGCGGTTCAGCTGGCTTGCGAAGTTACAACACAGTTGTCGAAGGCTGCATCGATGATGGCGAGCTTGACCGCCTGGGCGGTCATGTATTCCTGATAGAACTCGCTCGACACCCACATGACCGAGTGACCGCGCTGGCCCAACCAGCCGACGCTGCCGAGTTCTTCGGCATCGCCCAATTTGCGTGACAGGTGGGTCCGGGAAAGCTTGAGCCAGTTCGCGAAATCTCCGATTGAGACGACACCGGTCGGGATTCGGCCCAGGTCGGCATGATCGGGGTCGACGCCGGACATCAGCCAATCCATGACGATGCCGCCATTGTCGAGCCAGGTGAATAAGGAAAAGGTCTGTCTCGGCTCCCGCACGGCATGCGACGAAAGCAGGCCGTCGGCCACCAGCGGCTGCAGTTTGGCGAGCATGTCCGGTTGTGCGACGAATGCAGCCAGTCGAAATCCGCTGTCCAGGCTGTCCAGCGTTCTGAGATGAGCCATGACCCAGCCGGCAACCGTCTCCAGAGTGCCCGCGGTCGGCTCAAAGGGGCGGATGCGCCCATATTTGATCGGCAGATGCCGGATGAAGCCGTAATGCAGCATCTCCTTCAGAAAGGCGTCGGCGGTGTTGCGGCTGGCCACCGAATGCCGGCAGATGTCGTCCATGAACCGTGCGGACGTAAGTCCCTTGCGATGATCGTCCGGCTCTCGATTGAAATACAAGGCAAGGCCGATATGGGCCATCAGCCAACGTTGTTGGGTGGCGAATACGGAGGCCAGCCGCGGGTTCGCTTCATAGGTCTGGAGAAGCGTCCGCGACTGAGCCTGGACATGGCGACGCAGCGCCGGATGGCGGGCAATGTCTTCAGAAACCAGCGCCATCCCCGCCGAGCCCAACCAAATTTGCAACTGGAAATACGATCACAATTTCAGCCTTCGCGGGTCGTGTCCAGAGCCGGCGCATCAGGATACGAGCCGAATCCCGCCGGCTGGTAGCTGAATTCCGCCACTTGATCGCCGAGGCTGATCTCGCGAGGCGCTGATCTCCCTGCAGAAGGCTAGCCCGCTCGAACCCGCCAATGATGGCCTCGCCCCGTCCAGCCCGTGCTCCCGCCGATGGCGACGCGGAACCAACACAAGCTTTGCTCGTTGAAGAACGCTGATTTGGACTGAGACTGTGAGGAACTACAAAATGGAGAATGGCCTTTTCGCCACGCCGCCTGCACCGTTACGGAAAACAGAGTCGGTTTGGCTACGGGCGCTCAAATGGCTGTTGCGCCGGGTGCGCAGCGCCTCCGACAGCTCCGGAACCATGTTGAAGCCAATCCTTTCCGGACCTGAGGATGATAGCGGGCCTACTCCGCCTCGACGCGCTTGAGGCTGATTGCACTGCGATCCTGACGCCAAAATAACCGGTCGCATGTCTTTTCATCACTGCCGCGACGGCGACAGCCATGACCGCTTCGAAGGCCTGCGACGGCGATGTGTTCGCCTGATGCAGCGGCGGGAGCGGCAGTGCCGCGTAACGGCGGGAACCATCGGGCGTGCTTGGCTATTAGATACAGGCGGCTGCTGGTCTGCCGGGCCAGGAGCCATAGCTATGATCATTAATCCCCCACCGGAAAGCGCCATCCCGGCATCCGTTCCGTCGGTCGATCCAAAAGCCGCCCCGACGCCTCGCAATGCCGAAGCGGAGGTCTTTTATATCGAGGCGATCCGCGAGCTTGTCACGACCGGCATCCCCTTTCTCGTCGCCGGCACCTATGCCGTAAGCGCCTATACCGGGATCACCCGCCTGACCAAGGATCTCGATATTTTCTGCAAGGCCGGCGACTGCCCGCGCATCCTCGCCCATTTCAAGCGGATCGGTTACGCCGTCGTGGTCGAGGACGACCGGTGGCTCGGCAAAGTGTTCAAGGGCACGCATTTTTTCGACGTCATTTTCGCCTCGATGAACGGCACAATGCCCGTCGACGACCTGTGGCTGGAGCACGCCCGTCAGGGCGAATTGCTGGGCAGCCAGGTGCGGATCATCGGCCCAACCGAGCTTATCTGGTCCAAAAGCTTCATCCAGGACCGCCGCCGCCACGATGGCGCCGACGTCGCGCACACCATCCTCAAGGCGCACGACCAGATCGATTGGCAAAGGCTGCTTTCCTACATGGAAGTCCATTGGGAAGTCTTGCTGATGCATCTCTTGAACTTCCGATGGATCTATCCGACGGAGCGAGACCGTGTGCCGGCGTGGCTGCTCGACGAATTGCTCGACCGGCTGGCCAAACAGCGCGAACTGCCGCCTTCCCGGATGCGGATCTGCCGCGGGCGCATGCTTTCACGAACCGACTATGAGATCGACGTCAAGGAATGGGGCTTTGCCGACGTCGGCGGTGAAGGAGAACATAGCAATGGCTGACGAGCTCGAAACTGCTTCGCCGAAGGCGGAAAACGGCAGCGCACTCAAAGTCGCCGCCATTGGCGATCTGCATGTCGGCAAGGAGGACCAGGCCTCGTACCGCGATCTTTTCGGCGAGATGTCGCGTGCAGCCCAGGTTCTCGTGCTGACGGGCGACCTTACCAATCTCGGCAAGCCTCGGGAGGCCGAAATCCTTGCCGAGGAACTGCGTGCCTGCACGATCCCGGTCGTCGCCGTACTTGGCAACCACGACTATGAGTCAGGCGCCGTCGAGCAGGTCACCGACATTCTGCGCCAGGCGGGCGTTCACCTGCTCGACGGCGAGGCGATAGAGATTCACGAGGTCGGGTTCGTTGGGGTCAAGGGTTTCGTTGGCGGTTTTGGGTCGCGCATGCTCGGCTCCTTCGGCGAACCGGCGATCAAGTCAATGGTGGCGGAAAGCGTGAACGAAGCGATGCGGCTTGAAAACGCAATGCGGCAGGTCCGCGCCAAACGCACGCTTGTCGTTCTGCACTACGCGCCTGTCGTCGAGACGGTCGAAGGCGAGCCGCTGGAGATCTTCCCGTTTCTCGGTTCGTCACGCCTGGCCGAGACAATAGACCGGTTCCAGGTCAGCGCGGTGGTGCATGGCCATGCGCATCGCGGCGCCTACGAGGGCCGCACACCGGGCGGGGCGTCGGTCTATAACGTTGCCATGCATGTGGCCAAGCCGACCGGCCGCCCCTACGCTGTGCTCGAAATCTAATAGGCTAGATGTTGAACGCCCGCTTCGGCGGAATATCGTTTTCATCCGGATTGGGAATGGGGTCCTCGTCGGGGAGCCTGTCGGGGTCCGGCTCACGCACGGGCTTGGGATCGGGGATGGGAGGCGGCGGCACCGGGGTCGGCATTGGCTCGGGTGTGGGAATAGTGGCCATCGTGATCATCTCCTCTTGGCGCAGAACAACGCAATGGGTCAGCTGGTTCCCGCCTTCTGGTCAGCCCATCTCCGGATTCGCCTGTCTGCTGCCCGACTTGCTTGATCGCAGCAGCAGAGCAAGCGGAACGAGCAGGGCGGTTGCCACCGCGCAGTAGCGGAAGACATCGACATAGGCGAGCAGCGTGGCCTGGCGGGCGATCAACTGGCCAAGCCAGCCGATCGCCTGCTGCTTCGCCTCGACCATCGGCGAACCCTGGGCGACGAAATGCTCGGTCGCCTGCCGAAGCGCCTGCTGATAGGCGGGCGACGACTGCACGGTGTTGCCGACCAGATTCGATTGATGGATCTGGGAGCTTTGCGCAATGACGGTGTTGGACAGCGAGACGCCGATGCTGCCGCCGATATTGCGTGCAACGTTGATCAGCGCCGATGCCTGGTTGGTCTTCTGCGGGGGCAGGCCGACATAGGCCGCGGTCGAGATGGGAATGAACAGGAACGGCAGCCCGACCATCAGGAAAACACGGGCAAAGGCAAAGAAGCGGAAGCTGGCGTCCGGGGTGAGCGAGGTCATATGCCAGAGGGCCACTGCGACCACCGACATGCCCATCATGATCAGGTATTTGGGCTGCACGATGCTGCCTACAAATCCGGACACCGGCATCAAGATCAGCATGGCGATGCCGCCCGGCATCATCGAAAGGCCCGAGAGCGTCGCGGTGTAGGCAAATGTCGTCTGCTGCAGCTGCGGCACGATCTGGGTGGTGCTGAACAGGATAGCACCGACCGCCATCATGACCAGGAAGGCCGTGCCGAACTGGCGCGTGAACAATAGACGCATGTCGACGACCGGATCGCTGCGACTGAGCTCCCATGGGATAAGCAGCAGGAACGCGATCGCGGAAATCACTGCGAAAGTGGTGATGAAATCCGAGGCGAACCAATCGTAGCGCTGGCCCCGGTCGAGGAAAATCTCCAGGCACCCCAAGGCCGTCGCCACCAGGACGAACCCGATCCCGTCGATCTTCAGGCCGCCCTTCAGCCGTTCCTTGCGTTCGCGTTCGAGTACGTCCGGTTCGACCAACAGCCATTGCACCAGGGCCAGCGACAGGATGCCGAACGGCACGTTGATGAAGAAGATCCAGTGCCAGGAGAAATGGTCGGTCAGCCAGCCGCCGATCGTCGGCCCGACCGTCGGTGCGACGATGACGGCAATGCCGTAAAGCGCGAAGGCCTGCGAGCGCTTTTCAGGCGGAAAAGTGTCGGCAAGGATCGATTGCTCGCTTGGCGCCATGCCGCCGCCGCCGAGGCCCTGAAGGACCCTGAACAGGATGAGCAGTTCCAGGTTGGGCGCCAGTCCGCACAGCAGCGACGCGACGGTGAAGGTCGCAACGCAGAGCATGTAGTAGCGCTTTCGGCCGATGACGCTTGCCAGCCAGCCGCTGACCGGAATGATCACCGAGTTGGCAACGAGATAGGTGGTAATCACCCAGGTGCTTTCATCCATTCCGGCCGCCAGGCTGCCGGCGATGTTGCGCAGGGCGACATTGGCGATCGAGGTGTCCAGCACCAGCATGAAAGTGGCGATGGAGACGACGACGGCGATGAGCCACGGATTGTGTGTCCCGGCGGCGGATCGGCTTTCGCCCTGATTTCTGGCGGTTTCGCCGTTCATCGCACCTTGACCGTCGGCACCACCGACAGGCCTGGCCCGAGAAGCACATCCGGCGGCTTGTCGAAGACGATCTTGACCGGCACGCGCTGCACCACCTTGACGTAATTGCCGGTGGCATTTTCGGCCGGCAGGAGGCTGAAGGCGGTGCCGCTGCCGGCCTGGATGCTGTCGACGCGGCCATGAAAGGACTTGCCCGGGTAGGCGTCGATGTCGATATCGACCGGCTGTCCCTGCCGCATCAGATCGAGCTGCGTCTCCTTGAAATTGGCCTTCACCCAGACCTCGTCGGGAACGAACATCATCAATACCTGGCCGGGTTGGGCGTAGGTGCCCTTAGCGGCGGAAATGCTCGTTGCGCGCCCGGCTGCGGGTGCTGTGATAGTCGTGCGCGACAGCGTCGTGCGGGCTTGCTCCTGGCTGGCCTTTGCCTGCTCGAGCTGCGCCTCGGCGCTCCTGGCCTGTGCCTGCAAGACCGAAACCTGGCTTTTTGCGGAGGCGACATTGGCCTCGGCGCTGTCCAGCGCGGCCTGGTCCTGACGCAGCGTCGATGCCGCCTGCTGCGCCTGCTGCTGCGTTGCTGTGCCCCTGGCCAGGAGTTCGCGATTGCGTTGATCCTCGGCCTTGGCGAAATCCAGCGCTGCCTTGGCCTGTGCAACCTGCCTCTGGGCAGCGTTTACCTTTGCGTTTTGAGCCTCGATCTGGGCGGCGACATTGACGATTTCGGCCTCGGCCGCGGTGACGCCGGCGTCGGCCTGCTTCAGGTTTGCCTGATAGTCGCTGTCGTCGATACGCAGGAGGACATCGCCCGCCTGTACATCCTGATTGTCGGTAACCGCCAGCTCGGTAAGGCGGCCGGCTATTTGCGCACCGATCGTCACTGTGCGCGCATCTATGAAGGCGTCGTCGGTCGATTCGTACTGGCGAGCGTTCAGCCACCAGATCGCGATGCCTGCCGCGACGAGCAACAGCGCAAGCGCGATGGCTGCGGCCGCATAGGGATGGCGCCTGGGAAAGCCGAGCAGACCGGCCTTTCGTTGCGAGGCATTCCCGTCGGGTTTTTCCTGCCGGGGCTCTGCCGATCGCTCACGAGATTCTCGAACCGGGGCCGGTTGCTCCCGGGTTTCATTTACAGGCTCGACGTCTTGCTCGACGCGTTGAGGCTTCGTGTCCAACGGAATTGCTTTCAAGACTGATATTGCAGCCGCCGAAGCGGACGCAAAGCCAAACGGCAAGCTTCCGCAAAAGTTCCTGTCCGGAAACGGGTTCGGTTAACGGGTCGACATCGAACACAGGCGGGGGCGCGTCGGAATTCGAGCGCCGCTTCACCGGGCAGGTGATCTGTACGCCTCATGTTGCGGCGGTCCGGCCTTGTCAGCGCTCCGTGGCGCGATAATTGCTCATGTAGGCGTGGGCGAATTCACCTGTCGACAGGAGCCGACCATGAAACATCAAACACTCGACCAACTGCAGGCCGTCGCGGAAGTTGAGTCCTTCGCGGCGTATCCGGCGATGACTCGAACCCAGCGGATTGAACGTTGGGCGGAACTTCTCGAACAAAATCCGACGCGATGCCTTGGGGCGCTTCCAGGCACCGAATATATGAACAGGGAAGCGCGTGACAGATCGCGTGGCGCTGGGACGCCGCTCACTGTCGCCTTCGAGGATCCGGTTCTGCGTGCCATGGGCCTCAGCGATGATACCTATGGTGAGGCAAAGCGCTTCTTCGAACTGAGCGACCGGCAGTTGCACCAAATCGTCTGCCATTGCCATGTCGGCGCTACGATGCAAGCGAGATGGGCCGCTGCCAGGGTGCGCGGGATAGTTCGCGGCAACAGATTTGTTGCCTGGATGAAGGGCTTGATCGTGCATTGAGGCGGTACGGGGAACGGCGGAACACGCGTTCTTTCCGCGTCGTGGAGAGCGCTTCCGAACTTGGAGGGGCTCGTGCGCCGTCGGGCCGCGCAGATTGTGAAACTCCTCGACGCTTGGCTGCGCCTTGTCGCGGCCATGCGTCCGTCTTTGATGTGAGAATTTGAGCTGGCCCGCCGCAGGTGAGGGCCTTCGTCTGGCCGGCGGCCGAGCGCCGTCCAGGCCTGCCTGCGCGGCTACTAACGACACAAATGATTCTGCGATCGGGGAAGATCCTGCGACCTGGCTAACTAGCGATCGATTTCTCCGAACACGATGTCGAGCGAGCCGATGATCGCGGCAACATCGGCGATCATATGGCCTCGGGACAGGAAATCCATCGCCTGCAGGTGGGCGAAGGAAGGTGCGCGGATCTTGCATCGGTAGGGAACGTTGCCCCCGTCCGACACGAGGTAGACGCCGAATTCACCCTTCGGCGCCTCGACGGCGGCATAGACTTCACCGCTCGGCACGCGAATGCCTTCGGTATAAAGTTTGAAGTGGTGGATCGTCGCTTCCATCGAGCGCTTCATCGTGGCACGCGGCGGCGGCGTGATCTTGTGGTTCGGAATCGCGACCGGTCCCTGGCCTTCGGGTGAGCGCAACTTTTCCAGGCATTGCCGCATGATCCGGACCGACTGGCGCATTTCCTCCATGCGTACGAGATAGCGGTCGTAGCAGTCGCCATGCTTGCCGACCGGAATATCGAAATCCATCTCCGAATAGCATTCGTATGGCTGCGCCTTGCGCAGGTCCCAGGACGCGCCCGATCCGCGTACCATCACCCCGGAAAAGCCCCAGGCCCAGGCATCATCGAGGCCGATCACCCCGACATCGACATTGCGCTGCTTGAAGATGCGGTTCTCGGTCAACAGCTCTTCGAGATTGTGGCAGACCTTGAGGAACGGATCGCAGAACTTCCAGATGTCGTCGAGGAGTTCCGGCGGCAGATCCTGATGCACGCCGCCGACCCTGAAATAATTCGCGTGCATGCGGGCGCCGGACGCGCGCTCATAAAAGACCATCAGCTTCTCGCGCTCGGCGAAACCCCAGAGCGGCGGCGTCAACGCGCCGATGTCCATGGCTTGCGTGGTGACGTTGAGGAGGTGCGATAACAGCCGGCCTATTTCGCAGAAAAGCACGCGGATGAGCTGTCCGCGTTTCGGCACCGATATTTCGAGGAGCTTCTCGGCGGCGAGACAGAATGCATGCTCCTGGTTCATCGGCGCGACGTAGTCGAGCCGGTCGAAATAGGGCAAGGCCTGCAGGTAGTTCTTGTACTCGATGAGCTTTTCGGTGCCGCGATGCAGCAGGCCGATGTGGGGATCGGCGCGTTCCACGATCTCGCCGTCGAGTTCGAGCACCAGCCGCAGGACGCCGTGAGCGGAGGGATGTTGTGGCCCGAAATTGATGGTGAAGTTGCGAACTGCAGCCTCGGCCATGACAGTCCTCCGCGATCGGGCGGCCTTCGTTTCCGTGCCGGAGCCGGCTTGTCCGCTTTCAGCCGCTCACGTCGTCGTCTGGATGATCAGCGTCAGCGTGCCGTCGCCGTCGATATTGGCCGCCACGACCTGCGTGGAATTAAGCCCGTTCGCCGCCAGCGCCGATGCCGCCTGCGGCGATGCGTCGATCGAACTTTGCAGGATGCGCAAATCCTCGGCGCTGGTCTGGGTGACGACGGCCTCCGCCTGTGCCTTGATGTCAGGAGGCAGATCCTCCATCGCCACGATTGTCACTGCGGTGAAATTCTGGGCGGAGAAGGCTTGGTCAGGTGTAGTCTGGTCGGGAGTGGTCCCTTCGGGCGTGGCTTGCTCTGGCAGGGTTTGCGGGGCCGTCGGCGGGACAGGGGCAAGCTCTGGTCCCACGGATTGCGCATAGACCGGCGAGGCAAGGGCCAGTGCCGAAAGTGTGGCAATTGTCGTCGATAGGCGCATAGCCGTTCCTTCCGTTTGCTCAGCGGACGATCAATTCGGTGACGACAAAACCATCGTGTCGAAATATGGTTCCGTGACCGAGGTGATGTCTTGCCGAAAGCCGTGATTGGCGCGGAAAGCAGGGCGCGAAATCCGGCGTTGCCTGTCTCAGGCAGCGGTGTGGCTGCGATCGGGCTGCGGCCAGCGCTGCAACGCCTCACGGCCCTGAGCGGTCAGTTCATAGATCCCGCGATCGGTGCGCGCGAACCAGCGATACACATTGTGCAGCAGGATCTTAGGCGCGTTCGGCAGGTTGGGCTTCAAGTCACGCGGCCGCTTTGGGCCGTCGGCGAGGGCTGCGGCGCATGCCAGCGCCTGCTGGCGATAAGCGGTCATGATCGGCGCACGCGAGCCGCCGCCGGCGACAGGATCGCCCTGCCGACGCCGATGTTCATCGATCAGCTTCGAGCGGCGCCGGGGATCGCGACGCGGAGCCAATGCCGTCGGGCTGAGCAGCACCTGAACCTCGCCGTTCGGTCGCACGCCAAGCAGGCCAAAGCCGAGCCGACGGCAGAGATTGCGGTATCTCACATCGCTCTCACGGCCCTTGCCACGGGCCGACATGCATGCCGCTAGCCAGACCTCGTCGCTCGCCGCCATACGGTCGACGCCCTGGAGCACCAGTTCGAGGTTGAACTTCAGCTTCAGCTCGCAGATGACGACGATCGGCGGAGAGTCGGCACTCAGCGCCAGCAGATCGCAGCCGCCGATCTCGCCCTTGACCATGAAACCCAGGCCTTCCAGGAAGGCCTTGACCGGGCTGTAGAGTGACGTTTCGAGCATGGGCCTTTGTCGGCTGCGAATCATCCCGCCGATCGGCGGTTCAGCGCGATGATCGCTCCTTGCCGTTGAACAGGAGGTAAACGACGGCCAAACAAGTGGTCAGAGCCGTGCCATGGCCGCTTGCCAATTTGGTATGCTGGTATAATGTGTACCTGAGGTAGCATGCTCCGCGTAGCTGCGCTGTGCTGGACATCCGGGCGCCCGAGACATCGTCCATGGCATCGTCATTTGAGCGGCGGCTCCCCTGCGTTCTCTAATCCGCCAACCGGCGGCAATGTGCATACAAGTCAATGGGATGACGATCGGCAGGGCCATCGTTGGAATTCAGGAGTAACGGACACATGACAACGATTGCGCTGTTTGGTGCGGGCGGCAAAATGGGTTACCGTCTGTCGACCAATTTTCGCGGATCTCCCTATACGATACGCCATGTCGAGGTCAGCGACGCCGGCCGCGAGCGGCTTAAGTCGGGCCTCGGCATCGATGCCGTCAGCGCCGATGAGGCGCTTGATGGCGCCGATGTGGTGATCCTGGCGGTGCCGGACACGCATATCGGCAAGGTCGCGGCGAACATCGAGAGCAAGCTTGCATCAGGCACGATGGTCGTCGTGCTCGACGCCGCGGCACCTTTCGCCGGGCATTTGCCGAAGCGGTCGGACCTGACGTATTTCGTCACTCACCCGTGCCATCCGCCGATCTTCAACGATGAGACCGACATGGCGGCGAAGAAGGACTATTTCGGCGGCGTCAAGGCCAAGCAACACATGGTCAGCGCCTTGATGCAGGGACCGGAGGAGGATTTCGCCAAGGGTGAGGCGATCGCCAAGATCATCTGGGCCCCGGTCATGCGCTCGCATCGCGTCACCGTCGATCAGATGGCGCTGCTCGAGCCCGGCCTTTCGGAAACGGTATGCGCCTCGCTGCTCGTCGTCATGAAGGAGGCCGTTGACGAGGTGGTGGCGCGCGGGGTCGACAAGCAGGCGGCGCTCGACTTCCTGCTTGGTCATATGAACGTGCTTGGCGCCGTCATCTTCGGCGAGACCAAAGGCGTGTTCTCCGACGCCTGCAACAAGGCGATAGAGTTCGGCAAGCCGGTGCTGATGCGCGACGACTGGAAGCGGGTGTTCGAGCCGGAGGAGATTGCCGCGAGCATTCAGCGCATCACTTGAGGGCAGCAACGCGTTCTCCGGAACATGTCACCTGAAATTGTCATTGACTCATTATACCAGTTGGCTTAGCTGTTCGATGGATCGGACCGTCAAGCTTCGCAGCAGGATCAGGCGCTGGATGAGTGGAGGATAGGGGGAGCGATCCGTCGAGGTGAAGCCGGCCAAGGGCTTGTGAATCTGACGCGACCCGCCGCCTACGACCGGCTAACGAAATCGAATGCATATAGCCTTGGGATAAGGCACGGATTTTCAACGGGAGGAATACATGAAACTGACACGCAGAATGACGCTTGCGGCTTTTGCCGGCATGCTGGCGCTTGGCACCGCCGCACCCGCCTATGCGGCGGATTTGATCGCCATCATCACGCCCTCGCATGACAATCCGTTCTTCAAGGCGGAAGCTGTCGGCGCGGAGGCGAAGGCCAAGGAACTCGGGTACGAGGCGTTGGTGCTCGTCCATGACGACGACGCCAACAAGCAGTCCGAATTGATCGACACGGCGATTGGCCGCGGCGCCAAGGCGATCATCCTCGACAATGCCGGCGCCGACGCCACCGTCGCCGCGGTGCAGAAGGCCAAGGACGCAGGCGTTCCTTCCTTCCTGATCGATCGCGAGATCAATGCCGCCGGCGTTGCCGTCGCGCAGATCGTCTCCAACAATTATCAGGGCGCCCAGCTCGGCGCGCAGGAATTCGTCAAGCTGATGGGCGAGAAGGGTAATTTCGTCGAGCTCGTCGGCAAGGAATCCGACACCAATGCCGGCATCCGCTCCAAGGGTTACCACGACGTCATCGACGACTATCCGGACCTGAAGATGGTGGCGCAGCAGTCGGCCAATTGGAGCCAGACCGAGGCCTATTCAAAGATGGAATCGATCCTCCAGGCCAATCCCGATATCAAGGGCGTGATCTCCGGCAACGACACGATGGCGATGGGCGCTCATGCGGCACTTGCCGCTGCCGGCCGCAAGGACGTCATCGTCGTCGGCTTCGACGGGTCGAACGACGTGCGCGACTCGATCACCTCCGGTGGCATCAAGGCGACAGTCCTGCAGCCGGCCTTCGCGCAGGCGCAGATGGCGGTCGAGCAGGCCAACGACTTCATCAAGAACAAGAAGTCCCCGGCTGAGGAAAAGCAGCTGATGGACTGCGTCCTGGTCAATGGCGACAATGCCGCCAAGCTGGAGACGTTCGCGCTCACCAACTGAGCCGGCGTAACATCAAGCAGCAAGGGACGAGCCTCCGGTTCGTCCCTTGCTTCCATTTCGCCCTTGCCTCCATTTCTCTGGGTGCTCCTGACCGCCATGCCGAACGAGCCGACATGTTCAACACGCTGACCCGGCCGATCTTTGTCGCGTTGTTCCTCGCAGCAATAGGCAGCCTGACCGCCTGCAAGATCCTGCCGACGCCGTCGGCGGAAAACGGCGGCACTGGCTCCGCATTCGATCCCGACAAGATGGTCGAGGACATCTGGGCGGCGAAAGTCATACCCTATCTGCAGCAGAAGGCCGGGCCGTTTGCCGAGGTTCACACCTTGGCCAAGACCGATCCCGCCGCTGCCGGCGCCAAATACGGCAACCCGAAGAAGCAGGCGAATTCGCCATGGACCTTCGCCGTTCGGCTCGAGGGCAAGGTCGTGGCAGCCAACACACAGTCACGCGCGGCGACGATGGACGTCGATGCCGACGGCGACGGCAAGGCGGACGCGCGGGTGCAGATCGGACCCGCAATGCGCGGAACCGCGCTGCGCGACAGCCTCGACTTCATCCAGTTCAACGATTTCACCAACCAGATCGACTTCGCCCAGTTCGGCAAGGCTTTCAACGCCTATGCCGACAAGACCGTGCTTTCCAAGCTGCCGCGCGAGGCACTCGAGGGCCGCAGCGTCGAGGTACTTGGCGCCTATACGCCGGGCAGTGGCCAGGACCTGCCGCTGGTGACGCCGGCGGAGGCAAAGATCGGGCCGAAGTCATGAGCGGCGATCAAGATGTCATCCTGAAGCTGGAGGACGTCTCGAAAGTCTATTCCGGCACCGTCGCGGTCAAGCGGGCGAATTTCGAGGTGCGCAAAGGCGCGGTCAACGTGCTGGTCGGCGAAAACGGAGCCGGCAAATCGACGCTGATGAAGATCATCGCCGGCGTCGAGCAACCGACGCTCGGGCGCATCCTGCTGGACGGCGAGGAGGTTTCATTCTCGTCTTCCGGGGATGCCGTGAGCCGCGGCATCGGCATGGTTTTCCAGGAGCTGAATCTGTTCGGCAATCTGACTGTCGCCGAAAATATTTTCGCCACCCGCGAGATCACCAACCGCTTCCGCAAGATCGACCGCAAGGAGCAGGAGCGCCGCGCGGCGGAGTTCCTTGAACGCCTGGAAGCCGGCATCCGGCCCGACATGCTGGTCGAGGATCTGCGCATCGGCCAGCAGCAGCTGGTCGAGATCGCCAAGGCGGTTTCGCTCGATGCGCGCATCCTGATCATGGATGAACCGACCTCGGCGCTCAGCGCGGCGGAAGTCGAGATCCTGTTCAAGGTGATTGCCGACCTCAAGGCACGCGGCGTGGCAATCGTCTACATCTCGCACCGGCTCGAGGAACTGATCCGCATCGGCGACACCATCACGGTGCTGCGCGACGGCCGCATCACCGGCCAGGCGGAGATGAAAGACGTCGACACCCAGTGGATCGTGCGGCAGATGATCGGCTCGGACGCCAAGGACTTCGCCAAGGCCGACGGCCATGTGCCGGGCGAGGAAATATTCCGCGCCGAGGATATCTGCCTGCCGCGCGTCACCGGCGGGCTTGCGGTCGACCACGTCTCGCTGTCGCTGCGCGCCGGCGAAATCCTCGGCATCTATGGCCTGATGGGCGCCGGACGCAGCGAGCTGTTCGATTGCATCATGGGCCGCCACGGCCATTCGACGGGCACGATATTCATTGCCGGCAAAAAAGTGCACGAGCGCGACACGACGCGGCGCATCCGGCGCGGCCTGGCGCTGATCCCCGAAGACCGCCAGCGCGAAGGGCTGGTGTCGATCCTCTCCGTCGCCAGCAATCTGACGCTGGCCAGCCTGTCGCGGTTCGTGCGCCTGTTCCACATTCGCGGTGCCGCCGAAAGACAGGCGGTGGCCCGGACGGTGCGCGAACTGGCGATCAAGGTCGCCGATCCGGCGCAGGAAGTCTCGTCCCTGTCAGGCGGCAACCAGCAGAAGGTGGTGATCGGCAAGGCGCTGCTCACCGGGCCGAAGGTGCTGTTGATGGACGAGCCCAGCCGCGGCATCGACGTCGGCGCCAAGGCCGACGTGTTCCGCACCATGCGCAAGCTGTCGCGCGACGGCCTAGGGATTCTGTTTGCCACCTCCGATCTCGACGAAGTGATGGCGTTGTCCGACCGCATCGCGGTGATGAGCAATGGAAAACTGACCGGCATGTTCGACCGCGCCGAGGCGACGGAGGCCGCACTCGTCGCTGCCTCCGCCTTCGGCCACGGACCGGTCCCGCACGGAGAGCAAGACGCATGACTGACATCCCAGCCAAGGCGGCGGTCAACTCCATGTCGGGCGGCTCGGTCCTGCTGACGCTGATGAAGGCGAGGACGTTCATCGCGCTGATCGCCGTGCTGTTATTCTTCTCGATAGCCGCCCCCAATTTCCTATCGGCCGCCAATCTTATCCTGATGTCGAAGCATGTGGCGCTGAACGCATTCCTCGCAATGGGCATGACCTTCGTCATCATCACCGGCGGCATCGACCTGTCGGTCGGCTCGATCGTCGGCCTGTGCGGCATGGTGGCCGGCTATCTCGTGCTCAACGGCATCGACCTGCAGGTCGGCTATACCATCTATTTCAACGTCTTCGAGATCGCGCTGATCACGCTTGCCGTCGGCATATTGATCGGCGCCGTCAACGGCTTGCTGATCACCAGGCTCAACGTTGCGCCGTTCATCGCCACGCTCGGCGTGCTCTATGTCGCGCGCGGCCTGGCGCTGCTGTCGTCCGACGGGCGCACCTTCCCCAATCTCGTCGGCAAGCCGGAGCTCGGCACTACCGGATTCGGCTTTCTCGGCGCCGGCCGGTTGCTCGGCCTGCCGGTCGCGCTCTGGATTTTGCTCGTCGTTGCGCTAGGGGCGGCCTATCTCGCCAAATACACCCCGCTCGGCCGCCACATCTTCGCGGTTGGTGGCAATGAACGGGCGGCGCGGATTTCGGGCGTCCGCGTCAATATGGTGAAGATGTTCGTCTACATGTTCTCCGGCTTCTGCGCGGCGATCGTCGGGCTGATCATCTCGTCCGAACTAATGGCCTCGCATCCGGCGACCGGAGAGAGCTTCGAGCTCAACGCCATTGCCGCGGCGGTGCTCGGCGGCACCTCGATGTCGGGCGGTCGCGGCACGATCGGCGGCACCATTGTCGGCGCCTTCGTAATCGGCATCCTTTCGGACGGGCTGGTGATGATGGGAGTGAGTTCGTTCTGGCAGATGGTGATCAAGGGCCTCGTCATCATCGTCGCCGTCGTCGTCGACCAGGCACAGCGCCGGCTGCAGAGCCGTGTCACGCTGATGCAGATGGCAAAGGCCGGCTGACATGGCGGAACTGCGTGGAGCGCTGATCGGCTGCGGCTTCTTTGCCATCAACCAGATGCATGCCTGGCGCGACATAGAGGGCGCCTCGATCACCGCCATCTGCGACCGCGATCCGGACCGGCTACGGATCATTGGCGACCAGTTCGGGGTCGCACGGCGCTATACCGACGCGGCGGCGCTGTTTGCCGGCGAAAGGCTGGATTTCGTCGACATCGCCACCACCGCACCAAGCCACAGAATGCTCGTGGAGATGGCGGCGCAGCACGGCGTTTCGGCAATCTGCCAAAAACCGTTTGCGCCGACGCTTGCCGACGCCAAGGCGATGGTAAAGGCCTGTGCTGACGCCGGCGTGCCGCTGATGGTGCATGAGAATTTTCGCTGGCAGTCTCCGATCCAGGCGGTGCGTACCGTGCTCGACAGCGGCGAAATCGGCACCCCCTTTTTCGGACGGATCTCGTTCCGCTCTGCCTATGACGTGTTTTCCGGCCAGCCTTATCTGGCGACGGGAAAGCGCTTCATCATCGAGGATCTGGGTATCCACATCCTCGATATCGCCCGCTTCCTGCTGGGCGACGTCTCGACCGTCACTGCGCGAACGGCGCGCATCAATCCCGGCATTGCCGGCGAGGACGTTGCGACGATGCTGATGGACCACACGGGCGGCGCCACTTCCGTGGTCGACTGCAGCTACGCGAGCAAGCTCGCTACCGAGCCGTTTCCGGAGACGCTGATCGAGATCGACGGCAGCGACGGCACGATCCGGCTGGCGCAGGGCTACCGGCTCACCGTCACCGGCAGGAGCGGGACAGCTGTGAGCGACGTCTCGCCACCGCTGCTGGCCTGGGCATCACGGCCGTGGCACAACATCCAGGAAAGCGTCGTCGCCATTCAAAAGCATTGGGTCGACTGCCTGACCAAGGGAACCGAGCCCGCGACCTCGGGCGCGGACAACCTCAAGACATTAGCGCTGGTCGAGGCTGCGTACGCTGGCGCCGCAAGCCGGGAGCCGGTGCAACTCGACGCCTTGCTGAAATGACAGCCGACGCCTTCCTCCTCTACGGCACACGTGCCGTTGAAGCCGAACCGGTCAGGCTGCGCGCCGGCGCGCTGACGGCGGACTTCGTCAACGGCAATCTGCGCACCATCCGGCATGGCGGCACCGAGGTTCTGCGCGCCGTCGCCTTCATCGTCAGGGATCGCGACTGGGGCACCTACGAGCCGGCGCTCACCGATTTAATCATCGACCAGGGCGATGACGCTTTCTTCGTCAGCTATTCGGCAGGTTGCTTCGGACCAGAGGGAAGCCGGCTCGACTTCCGTGCGACCATCAAGGGCTCGGCCGATGGCCAGCTGATCTTCGACGTGAGCGCTCTTCCCGACAACGATTTCGAGACCAATCGCTGCGGCTTCTGCATCCTGCATCCAATTGCCGGGCTGGCCGGCAGCCCGGTCACGGTCGAGCATACCGATGGCAGCGTTGTCGCGACGCGGCTTCCAGAGCTGATCGATCCCTGGCAGCCTTTCAAGGATCTGCGGGCGATCACCCATGAGGTCCGGCCGGGCGTCACCGCCGAATGCCGGATGCAAGGCGACATTTTCGAGATGGAGGACCAGCGCAACTGGTCGGATGCCTCCTACAAGACCTATGTCCGGCCGCTCGCGCTGCCATGGCCCTATGTGCTGCCTGCCGGCAAGACCTTCAGCCAGACCACTAGTTTGCGGATAGAGGGTCGCGGGAAAGTGCCGACCGCTGCGGCAATCGCGGACCCAGTTCGCGTCACGCTCGGCCAAGCCGGACCGGCGCTGCCGGATGTTGGCGTGATCATCTACCCGGATGAGGTCGAGGCGGCGCTGGGCAAGCTACCGATGCTGTGCGAGCTTGGTCCGCAGCAATTGATGTTCCACTACGACCCGACGCGTGGCCATGGGCTCGACGCCTTGCGATCCTACGCCCGGCTCGCCGCCGCCTATCCGGTCCGGACAACGCTCGAATGTGTCATTGCCGGCGACGGCGATCTCGACGCCGAGCTTTCAGGCGTCGCCGACAGGGTGCGCCAGGCCGGGCTCAAGCTTTCGGCCATTGCCGTCTCGCCCTCAGTCGACCGGCAGTCGACGCCGCCGGGCAGCGCATGGCCGCAATGCCCGCCGCTCGAAGACGTCTACGCCGCGACGCGGCGCGCCTTTCCCGACAGCCGCCTCGGCGGCGGCATGTTCAGCTATTTCACCGAACTCAATCGCAAGCGTGTGCCGGCCGACCCGCTCGATTTCGTCACGCATTGCACCTGCCCGATCGTGCACGCCGCCGACGATCTCAGCGTCATGCAATCGCTGGAGGCGTTACCTTTCATCACGGCGTCAGTACGAACGATCTTCGGAACAATACCTTATCGGATCGGGCCGTCGACCATTGCCATGCGCCAGAACCCTTATGGCGGCGCGACCAAGGCTAATCCCGACGGTCAGCGCATTGCCATGGCCAACCGCGACCCTCGCCATGCCGGGCTGTTCGGGGCCGCATGGACGATCGGCTATGCCGCGCGCGTTGCGCCGGCCGGGCTTGAAATGCTGACGCTCTGCAGCTTCACCGGACCATTCGGCGTGCTGGCCTCGTCGGGCGAACCTGTCAAAGAAGGTACACCCCGGCCGATTTTCCACGCGGTGAAAGGACTTTGCGATCTGGCCGGCTATGCGCATGTGGCGGCGACAACGATCGATGAGACGCGGGTGCTGGCACTGGCCGGCCACTCCCAGACAGGCAAGATCATCGTCTGGCTGGCGAACCTTACTCCGGACGACCTTCCAGTCGATGTTTCCGGGCTCGGTTCCGATCAGGGTTTTCTGAATATCTGGGATGGACGAACGTCACGCCAGATTCAGCGCGACGCGTCGGGCCGAGACCGTCTTGTCATGACGCCCTACGCAATCGTCCGGATTGGCTGAAGTTACGCCGGGGTTCATGAATCGCCGCAGTTCCGCAGCGGTTGCCCGTAGCCGCAGCACTTCCGCTGCCGACTTGTCACCGGACTTGCTTTCGAAACTCGCCAGGCGCCATTCCAGTTGTCTTGGAAAAAAGACGGCTGAACGAAGCGACGTCCTGATATCCCACCCGATAGCAGATTTCTGAGACGCTCAGTTTCGTTTCCTCAAGCATGGACCTTGCCAACTCCAGCCGCCTTTCCTGGATCCATTTTCCCGGCGTTGTCTGGAGTTCGTCGAAAAACCTGCGAGACAGGGTTCGCGAAGACATCGCCAATTCGGTTGCAAGAAATTTCAAATCGATTTCTGACATCTTGTCGTTCGAGAGCTCGCGCAGCTTGTTCTCGAATGGGCTGGCGTCGTTCGAAATTTTGTCGAGAGGAAATTCGTAGGGACTCTGGAATTTGCGCGGCGGAGGAAGAACCAGAAGTTTTCGAATGATCCGCTCTTCCTTCTCGAAGCCCAGATCGATCAGCAAAGCCCTGGCGAGTTCGAGTCCGGAAAACCCGCCTCCACATGTGTAAAGGCGGTCCTGGCGAATGAGCAGGCGGGAAGCGTCCCATCGCACTTGCGGAAACCGGCGGCTTGCCTCGTTCTTCAGCCACCAGGATATCGTTGCGCGCTTGCCGTCCAACAATCCCGAAGTGGCGAGCAGATAACACGCGCCGCAATGTGCTGCGATGATTGCGTCCTGCTGCTGCGCGAGCGCGATCAGCGGTTTTGAATGCTCACTCTCCTCGTCGAGCGAGCGCAGAAGCTCCGGAATCTCGACACCCGGCATGGCAATGAGAATCAGGACATCCATTTTCCGGGATGGTTGAGCCTTTGTCGGGAAGGAAATTCCTGTGCTCGATGCCGACGGCGCGCTCCTTGAAACGAACTCACAGGAGAGAACCTGCGAACGGCAGACGTCATTCACAAGCTGAAACATTTCCACGAGCGTCGAGACGACGGCCGAATAGAAATTCGACGGCAGCCAGATCACAACGTGGAGGCCCCTGTCAGCCATTGCGGTACTCCAGTGTCGTTCTCGGGTGGCAAGCCTAGCATAGTCTTTGCAAGAATTGCCAATCCCAGAACAAGCGCGGCGCCTCCAGGAGGGCCTATGCGGGCTTGCTGACGAAAGCGGGCCGCGGAAATCCATGGCTGGGAAGATGCAAATGCTGAAATCGTTGAATGAAAACAACGCGGCACATACACCGGATTCAGACGGCAACATAAAACTGCGTCGGTCCGGGCTCAGGCTGATCTGTGGTCAGCCAGTAGGCCGAGAAGGTCCGACCGCGACGCCGGTCGGGACCTGCACTTGATTTTCAGTTGCCGGAATTCATCACGTAGAGCGCGCGCGAGCGTTCGAGGTGCTTGATCATCGCCTTCTCGGCGCCATCCGCATCCTTGGCTTCGATGCGTCCGACGATCTCTTCGTGCTCGGTCAGCGTGAACTTTTCCTTGCCGGTCCAGATCAGCATTTCGGTGTGGTATTCCTTTAGCCAGCCTAGCATTGCCTCGCTGACGGCGACATAGATCGGGTTACCGGATATTGCCGCGATCTGTGTGTGGAATTTCATGTCGGCGGATATGAAGGCTTCCGAGTTGCCACGATGGCTGCGCTGCTCGGCGACCGTTTCCCGCAGCCGCTGCACGTCCTCGGCTGTGGCCTTTTCTGCAGCTTCCTTGACCATGCCGCGCTCGAAGAAGATGCGTGCGTTCTTGAGGTGCTCGAGCGTGTCCTTCGACGACGACAGGATGATCTTGGCGGCGCCGTCGACCTGTTTGATGATCGACTTGGCGGTCAGCTGCAGCACTTTCGCCCGCTCGCCATGCGAGATCGCGACGAGGCCCATATTGCTCAACGCCTGCATTGCCTCGCGGATCGCCGGCCTGCCGACCTCGAAGCGCTCCATCAATTCGCGCTCCGATGGCATGTCGTCACCCGGCAGCAATTCGCCGCCGGTGATCAGGCGCTTCAGTCTCAAGAATACTTCGTCGGAAAGCTTGCGCCGGACGATCGGCTCCGAACGGTTCATCGTCGCGAATCACTCCTTTGACCGGCCCCTATCTAGCATTTCCGCCGTGAATTCCGGAACGCCTGCTGCCGGCTCGCCCTTACCGCCAAGCCGGATAGGGCTTGCAATGCTTATGTACTCATTATACCAGATTTCGAGGGCCAAGGAACCTTTTTCGAAACCTCCCCGGCAGGCCGCGCGAATATGATTGTTCTTACCTATCGCATCGAAACGCCCGGCAATATCGAGGCGCTGGCGGCCAAGATTGCAAGCGACCAGTCGACCGGAACCTTCGTCGCGCTGGCCGGCGAGACCGAAGAGCTCAAGGCCAGGGTCGCAGCGCGAGTCCTGGCGATACGGCATCTGCCGGACGCGGACCGGCCGTCCCTTCCCGAAACCGGTTCCGGAGCAAGCCCCGAAGCACGCAACGGCCCGGTCAAGCGCGCCGACATCGATATCGCCTTTCCGCTGGACGCCATCGGCACCGACCTGTCGGCGCTGATGACCATCGCCATCGGCGGCACCTTTTCGATCAAGGGCCTGTCCGGCATCCGTGTCGTCGACATGAAGCTACCCGAGGAGTACCGGGGCGCGCATCCGGGCCCGCAATTCGGCGTCACGGGCAGCCGCAGGCTGACCGGTGTCGCAGATCGTCCGATCATCGGGACCATCGTCAAGCCGGCGCTGGGACTCCGCCCGTACGAGACGGCCGCAATGGTGCAAGAGCTGATTGCGGCCGGCGTCGACTTCATCAAGGACGACGAGAAGCTGATGAGCCCGGCCTATTCGCCGCTGTCGGAGCGGGTGAGGGCAATCATGCCGCTGATCCTCGACCACGAGCAGAAGACCGGTAAGAAGGTCATGTATGCCTTCGGCATTTCACATGCCGATCCCGACGAGATGATGCGAAACCACGATCTGGTGGCAAAGGCCGGCGGCAATTGCGCCGTGGTCAACATCAATTCGATCGGCTTTGGTGGCATGGCTTACCTCCGAAAACGCTCCAGCCTTGTGCTCCATGCCCACCGCAATGGCTGGGACATTCTCACCCGTCATCCCGGCCTTGGCATGGATTTCAAGGTCTGGCAGCAGTTCTGGCGCCTGCTCGGCGTCGACCAGTTCCAGATCAACGGCATCGCCTCAAAATACTGGGAACCCGACTGGTCCTTCGTCGAATCCTTCAAGGCGGTGACCACGCCGATCTTTTCGCCGGCCGATTGCGCATTGCCGGTCGCCGGCTCCGGCCAGTGGGGCGGGCAGGCGCCTGAAACCTTCCAGCGAACCGGCCGGACGGTCGATCTTCTCTATCTCTGCGGCGGTGGCATCGTCAGCCACCCGGACGGGCCGGGCGCCGGCCTGCGCGCCGTGCAGCAGGCCTGGCAGGCGGCGGTCCAGGACATTTCGTTGGCGGATTATGCCTTGAGCCATGTCGAGTTGGCGAGGTCGATCGAGAAGTTCGGCGGCGGCGAGGCGGCCTGACGCCATGCAAAACCTGCTTCTGAGTTACTATGGCGACGACCTGACCGGCTCGACCGACGTTATGGAGGCGCTCGAGCTCGGCGGCGTGCCGACCGTCCTGTTCATGCGCCAGCCGGACGAGGCGCTGCTTTCGCAATTTGCGCATTGCCGCGCCCTTGGGCTGGCCGGCACCAGCCGCAGCGAGACGCCGCAGTGGATGGACACGCATCTGCGAGATGCCTTCGCCTGGCTGAAGACCGTCAACGCCGAGATCTGCCACTACAAGGTCTGCTCGACCTTCGATTCCAGCCCGGCAATCGGCAGCATCGGCCGGGCGATCGAAATCGGCCGCTCGGTTTTCCGGCAAGAGGGCGTGCCGCTGGTGGTCGGCGCGCCGCAGCTGAAGCGCTACACCGCCTTCGGTCATCTGTTCGCGGCCTATCGCGAAAAATATTTCCGCATCGACCGCCATCCCGTGATGAGCCGCCATCCGACCACGCCGATGGACGAATCCGACCTGCTGATCCATCTGTCGCGCCAGACCAGCCTCGCCTCGGGCCTGGTCGACCTGGCGACGCTGCAGTCTGCGTCGCGGTCGAAAGCATTCGACCGGCTTGTGGAGAATGGCTCAGGTATTGTGCTTGTCGATGTCGATAGCCTGGAAACCCAGGCACTTGCCGGCAAGGAGATTTGGCGCGCTCGCAAGCCGGGCGGTTATTTCGTCGTCGGCTCTTCAGGCATCGAATATGCCTTGCTGGTCGAATGGGCAGCGAGCCGGATCGTGGATACCAAATCCGCCTTTTCGCCGCCGGGCGCTGCCGACAGGATCGCCGTGGTCTCGGGGAGCTGCTCGCCGACGACGGAACGACAGATCCGTCATGCTCTGGCCGACGGCTTCGACGGGATCGAGCTCGACCCAGTCGAACTGGTTTCTGAGGCTTCGAACGACGCGATTGCGCGCGCGGTGGCAACCGGCCGCTCCAGCCTACGGGCCGGGCGCAGCGTCATCCTCTACACCGCGCTCGGGCCTGCGGCCGACCGCGGTGCAGAAATCGATCTCCGGGAAGGCGCCCGCCATAAGCTCGGCCACGGCCTTGGCGAGGTTCTCCGCGAACTGACGCTTCAAGAGAAGCTACTGCGCGTGGTCATCGCCGGCGGCGACACGTCGAGCCATGCACTTGGCCAGATGGGCGTCGACGCGCTGACTGTGCGAATGCCGCTGCCGGCATCGCCGGGCTCGCCACTTTGTGTGGCGCATTCAAGCATTAAGGCGATCGATGGGCTGGAAATTGCCCTCAAGGGCGGGCAAGTCGGAACCGACCGCTATTTCTCCACTATTCGCGATGGGGTCGGCGGTTGACAGCGGGGAATGTCAGGTCAAATCGGTGATGCTCGATCGGGATCGAGGATACTAGCCGGCAAACCAGAAATCTCAGGCGTTCAGATCAGCGGCAATGCCACTCATCACGCTATCTGCCCATTGTCCTGCCTGGATGATACTGACGGGCGTAGGCGACACAGGCGTCTACAGTGCTGACACAGAGCGCATCGCGGTTGTTCGGCAGGTTGTTGTCGCCGGCGTAGGCAACCTTGGCAACATGACCGTCAACCATTCGAATTTGCGTGTTGCAATAGCCGCCGGGGGCGACGTTGACGGAACCCCCCAGCGCCGGGACGGGGCCAATGGCCACGGTCGGAACGACAATGTTGAGATTGCCGCGTTGAACGACGCGCTGATAGGTCCAGATCTGGCCGGATTTGCCGACATCGGCAGTGGCGGTAGGAAAGCCGGCGCACATTCGAACGTCCGCCTCGCTAAGGCCGACCATCTCCCTGCGGGCTGCCGCCGCCGTGGCGTCTTCCTTCGCAGTGCTCGACGTGTCGTCGGGCATGACGCAGGAAGACAGGATGGCGGCGCTTGCCGATAGAAGGAGAAGGGCAAGCTTTCGGGTGTGGAAAGATGTCATACCAACTTCGGATTGCACGGGAGCCCCGAATGCCAACCTAGGAAGTGGGCCAATCGAGTCAACCGGCAGAAAATTCACGAAGTCGTTGGTCCGCCATTCCGCCGCACGCATCTGCTGGAAGAGGTTAGGCTGCCGCCGTGACCCTCGCGCCCTATCTTCCGCCTGGGCATCGGATTTCCAAATCCGACCCCTTCTTGTCAGATGTACTGGCGCACGGTGCTGTGACTTTGGTTCGGCCGACGGTGTGCTAGTTTCCAGCCAAATTGCTCCCGGAGACGTCATGCCTATCAAGCTGCAAGAAATCGCCCTCGCTCTTCTGCTGTTGGTTGCCGGAACTGGGGTCGGTCATGCGGAGACGGCCCAGCGGCCGCCGCCCACAGGCGGGGTTCTCTCGCTCCTGCCACCGCCGCAGACTTCCGATCATTCGATCGTCATTGCCGGACGCACGCTCGATTACGAGGCCAAGGCCGGCACGCTGTCATTGCCGTCCGGCAAAGGCGATATCACCGCCGAGATTTTCTATGTCGCCTATGCTCTGCACGCAGGGAAAGAAACGGGACCGGATCCGCGTCGCCCGATCACCTTCGTGTTCAATGGCGGTCCGGGAGCAGCTTCCGCCTATCTCCATCTCGGCGCGCTCGGTCCGCGGGTTCTGGCGACAGCGGCCGATGGAAGTTTCCTGCCGTCGCCGCAGAGGCTGTTCGATAACCCCGACACCTGGCTCGACATGACCGACCTGGTCTTTGTGGACCCTGTCGGAACCGGTTACAGCCGTGAAGCGCCCGGCACGGAAGCACACAGCTTCTGGGGCATCAGCCAGGACGCCGCGTCGATAGGCGCGTTTATCCGGCTCTATCTGGCGCAGACGAACCGTATGGCATCGCCTGTCTTCCTGGCTGGCGAAAGCTATGGCGGCTTTCGAGCAGCATTGCTCGCCAGGAAGCTTCAGGAAGACATCGGCATCAGCCCGAGTGGCGTCGTGCTGATTTCGCCGGCGCTCGAATTCACGCTGGTGCGCCCGGACGAGTTCCAGCCGCTCCACTGGGCGCTGGAACTGCCGTCGCTGGCGGCAGTGCGCCTACACAGCGAAGGTGTTTCCGGCCCCGCCCTGCAGGAGCGGCTGGCGGAAGTCGAACGCTATGCGCTCGGCGATTATCTGGCCGCGCTGGCCGGTGGGCTGGAGCAGGGTGGACGCCTGGCGAGCCAGCGTGTCGCCGCAATCACCGGTCTGCCGCTCGATCTCGTCCAGCGGCACTTTGCACGCATTCCCATAGGGCTGTTCGCCAAGGAGTTTGCACGGGCAAAGGGCAATGTTCTCAGCGCCTATGACGGCAACATCGCGACTGCGGACGTGGCGCCAGAGAGCCTGGGAGTCGAGGGTCCCGATCCGGTGCTCGACCGAAGCGTGCCGGCGCTCACCTCCGCTTTCGTCGGCTATGTGCGTGATGAATTGAACTTCCGCACGGATATCAGCTATCGGCTTCTCAACCGTGAAGTCAGCGGCAATTGGGACTATGGGACGAGCGCGACGCGTCAGGGCTATGCGGGTGTCATGGACGACCTTCAACAAGCGCGCGTGCTAAACCCCAGCCTCGGCGTGCTGATCGTCAACGGCTACAGCGACCTGGTGACGCCGTACATGGGCTCGCGCTACCTGCTTGGTCAAATTCCTTCGCTTGCCGGCGCAAAGCCCATTCGCACCGAGGTGCTGGAGGGCGGGCACATGATGTATCTGAGGCCGGATGGACGGGCGGCACTGAAGCAGGCCGCGTCCGAGCTTTACCGAACGACGCAATGAGACGGTTTGCCCAAAAAAGCGCCGGATACGCTGTTCGCCCTCTCATCAGGCCCTAGTTCCATCGCGATTGATCGGTTACACACCTAGGATGGCGTCTTTCAGCGACGTTCGACAACGGATTAGCCGGCTCTCCAGAATCGCGCCACTGGTGCGGCGTGCTGCCGAGCGGGCCATTCGGAACACCAAGCCACACAGGCTGACAAGCCTTGTTGACCGTTGGAACGCGCTGTCGCTGGCAACGCAGTTCCTGCTCGCGGGCGGTCTATTTTCCCTGTCAGCCATGGTGGTGGTGGGGATTTCCGTCACGAACCATATAGAAACCGTGGTCACGCAGAATTCGGCTTCCGCGACGGCTCTTTACGTGGACAGCGTTATCGCGCCGCTGCTTCCGGATATGCGCAAGAGCGAAGTGCTCGACGAGAGCGTCGCCCACGCGCTCGATGAAACGCTGGGACAAGGGGCACTCGGCACAAGGCTCGAATCCTTCAAGCTCTGGCGTCGCGACGGAACCATCCTGTATTCGACCGACAAGACATTGATCGGCAAGCGCTTTGAACCCAGCGACAATCTCCGGGCGGCATTCGCAGGCCAAATGGTCTCGGAGTTCGACAAGCTGGACGATTCGGACAGCGAGGCCGAAAGGGCCAGCGGCTTGCATCTTCTCGAGATCTACAATCCGGTGCTGCAGCCATGGTCAGGGGAAGTGGTGGCCGTTTCAGAATTCTACGAGGTCGCCACTGATTTTGAAAGAAACCTGCATCAGGCACTCATTCGAACCTGGCTGGACGTTGCCGCCGTCACAGCGGCCTTCTTTCTCGGGCTGTCGGCAATCGTGTTCCGTGGCAGCCGCATGATCAGTTCGCAGAGCCGCTCGTTGAAGCAGCGCATTGCCGAGCTTTCCGATCTGCTTGCGCAAAACAGACTGTTGAGGCTGCGGGTGCAGCGTGCCTCGCAGCGTGCCACCGCACTTAACGAACGCTATCTCAGGCGCATCGGTGCGGACTTGCACGATGGCCCGGCGCAATTGGTTGCTCTCGCGGCGCTGGGGATCGACAGCCCCGTCATTGCCGATCCCGCTACGCCGCAATCGAAGCGTGCACAGGAATTGCTGGCCATCAAAGCACATCTGGACGATGCCATGCGCGAGATCAGGAGCATCAGCAAGGGCCTTGTCCTGCCGCATATCGAGCATGCCGAACTGGGTGAAATTCTCCAGCTTGCCGTACGGGCGCACGAAGAACGAACCGGCGTCAAAGTGATGCTATCGATGACCGGCGGCCATGCGCCATTGTCGCCGGCGGCCAAGATCTGCATCTTCCGCTTCGTCCAGGAGGCGCTGAACAATGGATTCCGTCATGCCGGAGGTGAAGGTCAGTCGGTCGAGAAACATTTCGACGGCGAGCGCGTTTGTATCGAAGTGGCCGACGCCGGCGCCGGCTTTGACCCGCAAATCGTGCGTCCCGAGAGGCTGGGACTCGTAGGGCTGCGCGAGCGTGTGGAAAGCCTCGGGGGCCAGTTTACCGTGACTTCCTCACAGAGTGGCACAGTCGTAAGAATGGCCCTCAACATCGTTGAAATGGGGCAGACATGACAGTAGCCATCAAGCTCGCCATCGTCGACGACCACCCGCTGTTCAGGGAAGGCGTTGTGCGCACGCTCGATCAGATCGGCGGGTTCGAGATCGTCGGTGAAGGAAGCAGCAGAGACGATGCCCTGCGGATAATCGAAGACCAGCGGCCCGACATTCTGCTGATGGACATCTCGGTTCCTGGAGGTGGCCTTGGCGTGATCGGACCGGCCCTTGAGCGGCATCCGGCACTGAAAATTGTGATGCTGACCGTTTCGGAAGAAAACCAGCACGTGATGACCGCGTTGCAGAGCGGGGCCAGGGGCTATGTTCTGAAGGGGGTCGGGTCGAGGACGTTGGCTGCGATCCTGCGCACGGTAGCGTCGGGCGAACGATATGTCTGTCCACAATTGTCGGCGCGCCTGTTGGCCGATCTGTCAGCTCAATCAAAAGAGCCGGCGAAAGCTGACGGACTTGCCGACCTCACCAGCCGTGAAAGGGAGATCCTGACGCTGGTTGCCGCGGGACTGAGCAACAAACGGATCGGGCTTCGGCTGAACCTGCATGAAAAGACGATAAAGCACCACATGACGCGAATCCTGGCCAAGCTCAACGTCAGCAACAGGACCGAAGCCGCCATGACCTTGCGCGATGCGACTGAGCACCGGCATCCGCCTGTTCGCGATCATGCTTGAGCCGAAATTGCCGCACGGCGCGGCCATGTGAACTGGCCCTCAGTCGATCATTTCAAGCAACCTGTCCCGATCGGAACGCGTCGCCAGGCGCCGAATGATGGTGCGGCCCTTGGCGTCCCGCATTTCGTATTGGCCCCTGTCGATGCGTTCGCTGAGTCCATTCGAATGCACCACGCCAATGCTCGGGCCGCTCACCTCGACCCGGTCTCCTGTGGATGCGTTGACAAAGAGTTTTGGCTTGCTATCGGGGTTTACCGTAGGGGCGGGATCAGGGGGATTGTCGTCCTGCGACTTTGCTTTGCCCTTGCCGGCACCAGCATTCGAGTTCGAATTGCCGGAGTTTCCACCCGAATTGCCCGAATTGCCGTTCCCATTCCCGTTCCCGCCATTGCCGTTGCCGTTCCCGCCATCTTTGG
The DNA here is from genome assembly GCF_040321335.1 of Mesorhizobium sp. M0437. Classification (NCBI taxonomy): domain Bacteria; kingdom Pseudomonadati; phylum Pseudomonadota; class Alphaproteobacteria; order Hyphomicrobiales; family Phyllobacteriaceae; genus Mesorhizobium; species Mesorhizobium sp. M0437. The sequence goes on along the minus strand of NZ_JAMYRK010000004.1, from coordinate 168,887 downwards.
CCCAGACAGCCTGCGGGCCGAGCGGCTGCGATGATCCATCGAACAAGACGCGATAGGGGCTTACGACGAGAATGAAGGTCAAGACGACTACAGAAATGCCGACACGACGTCCTCGTGAAGATCCGGTCCTTCGTTTCCGGGTCGTCATCAATGAACTTGTCAGTCGCATGTCGGAACTCCCCTTAATCATACGGCTCTGTCGTACTGCCTCCTGTTCGAAATTCGTGTGATGCTTAAAACAATGGTTTGCGTCCGGAACGTCAAGACCCACCAGTCCCACGATGGTAACTGGTGGGTCTCGCTAGCGCAGGAAGGGACTATTTACTGCGCAAGTCTTTTGCCTTCCTTTGGTTGCGTCTCTCCGCGGTAGCGCAGACTTCCACCGTCAGCCAACAATAAATCCAATGGCCGCGACCCCGAAACACAGGCCAAATAACGGAAAAAGCAGCCAACGTGCCTGGTGAATGCTCGGGTCCATGGCGGCCTCCTGTAACAGTCGGCATCGCAACGGGGCTCCTCGGAACTCAGTTCCTGAAACTCTCGCATTTCGGGCTTTTGCGATAGCAGCCTCGGACCAAAGTTTGGCTGTGCGGGTCCTTGGTCGATAGGCTTACAGACTGAAGTCCCTATGCCAGGAGCCCGCCCTGCATTCGCCGACCTTTGTGTCCAACTGGCAGCTGCGATCCACCGCCCCTTCGAATGCTTTGCGTTTCTGGCTCTATGGCAGCAACGCCGTTGGTCTACTGCCGCATCGTTGAAACGCCACCAATGCAGACCCATATGCGAATTGCGTCGGATGTCTCCTCCCATTGCGTCCGGCGCGTTCCCCTCTGGAGGTTATAGACCTTCACACTTGGCCGGGCTTAACAACCCGGCCTTTTCTTTTGGCATTTGTATAATCGCCTGATGGCCCTAATTTGCGAGACATCGGTAAAATCGATTTGCAAATGCATTCAAGTGCCCATAGCCTGTCACCATGAGCACGATTTCCAAAGTTGCCACGCGAGCGGGCGTGTCGCGCACGACCGTGTCGCATGTCATCAACCATGCGGACCGGGTATCGAAATCGCTGCGTGAGCGCGTACAAGCGGCGATCGACGAACTCGGCTACACCCCGAACCCGCAGGCGCAGAGCCTGCGCACCGGCCGTACCAACATTATCGCGATGCTGATCCCGGACATCCGCAACCCGTTCTATCCGGAGCTGGTGAAAACGGCGCAGTCGACGCTCGAAGTGGTCGGCCTCGACATGCTGATCTTCAACACCGACGTGCCGGGCGGACATTCACAGGATCACGGCCGCGAGTATTTGCGCCAGATCGGGCGCAAGCGGGTCGACGGCGTCATCGTTGCCGACTTCGCGCTGCACGGCATGCACAGCGAACTGCTCAGCCTCGATCTGCCCGCCGTCTTCATCGGCCATCTGCCGAACCATGCTGTCGACAGCGTCCAGCTGGACGATTTCGGCGGCGGCTATCTGATGGGCGAGTATCTGGCGAAGAGGGGCCATCGCCGCATCGCCCATGTCACCGGGCCATCCTTTTTCAAGGAGGCGATGGCGCGTGCCGCCGGTTTCGAAAAAGGGCTCGCCGACAATGGCGTGCCAATCTCCGCCGATCTGCGGTTTGAGGGAAGCTATCTTGCCCCGTCAGGGCGGGAAGCGGTCACCTGGCTCAGGGAGAAGCACGGCGGACACCTGCCGTCGGCGATGTTCTTCGCCAATTATCTGATGGCCTCCGGTGCGCTGACCGAATTCTACGACCATGGGATCAATATCCCTCAGGATATCGCCATCGCAGTCTTCGATGACCTGCCTCAACTGGAATATGTCAGGCCGAAGCTGACCTGTGTCGGCAACAGTCCGACAATGCTTGCCAAGCGCGCCACGGAAATGCTGCTCGAACGGCTGGGTGGCAAAGTCGAGGGCGCGCCGCGCACCGAAGTGATCCCATGCGCGTTGAGCCCATTCGACAGCGCGTGACGCCAGATGCCGGCAAAGGGAACGGAGGTCCCTTCGCCAACGTTCGACCGAACAACATCCAAGGGAGGAATTGATGACTGACAAAACGACCCGCGACCGGCCATTGGCCAGCCTGAATCGCCGTCGGCTGATCCAGGGCGGCGCCACTTTCGCTGCCGCCGGCCTCACAGGCTTCCCGTTCATCAACAGGATGGCCGTGCGCGCTCAGGAAGCGCCGCTGAAATTCTGGCAGTTCTATGCGCCTCGCGGAGACGTGAAGCCGCAGGTCCAGTGGTTCGAAAAGCTGGTGGCCGACTGGAACGACGGCCACGACCAGAAGGTCGAGCTCGAATATGTCGTCAACAGCGAATACATCTCCGGTTCCAAGCTGGCAACGGCCTTCGCGTCGGGCGAGGGTCCTGACATCTTCCTCATCAGCCCCGGCGATTTCCTGCGTTATTACAATGGCGGCGTGCTTGCCGACCTGACGCCGCATATCGAGGATGGCGCCAAAGCCGATTTCCCGGAAAGCGTCATCGCCAACCGCATGGTGGACGGCAAGATCTACGGTGTGCCGATGGAAGTCGAGCCGATGGCCTTCTACTATTCGGTCAAAGCGTTCGAGGATGCAAAGCTCAACGAGAACGACGTGCCGAAGACCTGGGACGAGCTGTTGGCGGTCGCCAAAAAGCTGACGACGCCCAGCCGCTACGGCGTGCTGTTCGAAACGACTCCCGGCTATTACCAGAACTTCACCTGGTATCCGTTCCTGTGGCAGGGCGGCGGCGAATTCCAGGGCAAGGACGGCAAGAGCGCCTTCGATTCGCCGGCCACCGTCCAGGCGCTGAAACTCTGGCAGGATGCCATCAATACCGGCGTGGCGCCGCGTCAAGTGGTCGGCGGTGGTTTCGACATAGTCGCCAATCTCGGGGCAGGGCTGTGCGCCATGCAGAACTGCGGCATCTGGGGCATTTCGGCGATGGACAACAACGCCAAGGATGTGCCCTACGGCATCTTCAAATTGCCGACGCCGGCCAATGGCAAATACGTCACTGTCGGCGGCGGCTGGGCCTTCGTCGCCAATGCCGGGGGCAAGAACCCAGATGCCTCCGCCCAGTTCTGCGCCTGGGCGCTGGCCTCGATGGACCAGGCCTCGATCGACCGTGTCGTCAACTGGTGCACGGTCGCCAAGAGCGACATGCCGCCGCGCAACAGCGCGCTGAAGGCCGGCGCCGATGTCTTCAGCACGGGCAAGTTCGGCACCTTCGCCAAGGAGATCCACCCGGGAACGCGTGCCGAGCCGCGGGTTCCGCCGGAGGCGTACAAGATCATCTCCGACGCCATCCAGTCGGCACAGCTTGGCGGGGTTGATGCCCAGCAGGCGGCGACGACGGCCAGTCAGCAACTCGATGCGTTCCTCGCTTCCTATTCCGGCGCGCCGATCCTTTAGGCCCTTTCCAGCATGGATCAGTTGAAACCGCCAGCCGCGGGCGCGAATTCCGCCCGCGGCCTCACCGCCAAGCAAAGGGAGCGCTGCGCCGCATGGCTGTTCGTCCTGCCCGATGCGGTTGGCCTGCTGGTGTTCGTCGGCGTGCCGATGCTGCTGTCGCTCGCCGTCGGGTTCTTCGAGGTCAACGGCTTCGGCGGCTACAGGTTCGTCGGGTTCGGCAATTACAGGCGCATGTGGGGCGACCCGCTGTTCTGGTCGTCCGTGAAGGTGACGGTAGCCTATGCCGTCATGCTGGTGCCGGCGCTCTACGTCGCCGGACTGGGACTGGCGCTTCTGGTGCAGAAGACCAACCGCTTCAACGCGGTCATGCGCTCGATGTTCTTTGCGCCGCAGATGGTCAGCCTGGTCGTGGTGGCGCTCGTGTGGCAGCTCATGCTGGTCGAAAAGGTCGGCATCGTCAGCCGGCTGGCGCCGCTCGTCGGCCTCGGCGGAATTTCGCTGCTCGGCGATCCAAATCTGGCGCTGTTCACGCTGGTGCTGGTCAGCGTCTGGTTCCTGATGGGTTTCTACATGCTGATCTTCCTCGGCGGGCTCCAGGACATCCCGGCAGAGTACTACGAAGCCGCAAAGATCGACGGTGCCGGGCCGGTGACAAGCTTCTGGTACATTACTTTGCCCCTGCTCAAGCCGACCAGCTTCTTCGTCCTCCTGGTCTCGCTCGTCGCGGCTGTCGCCGGCGGCCAGGTCTTCGACCTGATCTATGTGATGACCAAAGGCGGTCCGGTCAATTCGACCTCGGTGCTGATCATCTACATCTACAAGCAGGCATTCCAGTTCGGCGCGTTCGGCTATGCATCGGCAATGGCATCGCTGCTGGTGCTGGCGCTGATGCTGGTCACGGTCTTCTTCTTCGTGCTGACGCGCGGCGGACGTTTCGAGCATGACTGACGGCCGAACTCATTCCGGCCGTTCGCAGATACGAGCGGCGAGGCTTGCCTGGATGCTGGCGACCGCAGCGCTTGGCCTGATGACGGTGTTCCCGCTTGTCTGGATGCTGGTCATCTCGCTCAAGCCGGCGAGCGACGTCTTCACGCCGAGCCTCATTCCGGAACGGCCGACGCTCGGCAATTTCCTCTATGTGCTGACCGAGGTGCCGTTCCTGCGCTATCTCTTCAATTCGTTCTTTGTGTCGGCCACAGTAACCGTCGCTGCGCTGTTCTTCCATTCGATGGCCGGCTATTCGCTCGCACGGCTGCGTTTTCCGGGCCGCGACACGCTGTTCCTCGCCATGTTCTCGACCTTTCTGGTGTCGCTGCCGGTAATCATCGTGCCGCTGTTCATCCTGACGCGGATGCTGCACATGCTGGACAGCTATGCCGGGCTGATCATTCCGGCGATCTTCAACGCGTTCGGCATCTTTCTGCTCAGGCAATACTACCTGTCGCTGCCCAGGGAACTGGAAGAAGCGGCGATCATGGATGGTGCCGGCTACTGGCGCATCTATTGGAGCATCATCCTGCCGCTCAGCCGGCCGATCCTGTCGGCACTGGCGATCCTGTTCTTCCTCGCCAACTGGAACGCTTTCCTGTGGCCGTTGACGATCACATCGGACCTCAACCTCTGGGTGGTGCAGGTAGCCATTGCGAACTTCAAGAGCCAGTACGCCGCCGCCTGGAATTATGTCATGGCCGCCTCGACCATCGTCGCCGTGCCGATGCTGGTCCTCTTCGTGATCTTCCAGCGCCAGATCATGGAATCCATCAAGACAAGCGGCCTGAAATAACCGCTGAAGCAAGAGGAGAAACACATGGATAATGCCGGCCTGTCGCCGCTTCGCGGGCTCGCCAAATTGCGCGACGCCAAAACCCGCCGGTTCTCAAGCTACGACCGCACCGGCGGCAATGACGACCGGCTGCACATTGAACCCGGCCAGACGGTGGTGATTGCCGAGCATGACGGTGCCGGCATCGTCACGCATATCTGGGCGACGCTCGCCTGCGAGAGCGAGGCGTTCCTGCGCAAGATCGTATTGCGCGCCTATTGGGATGGTGAGGCACATCCGAGCATCGAAACGCCGATCGGCGATTTCTTCGGCATGGGCCATGCCCGCACCCGCAATTTTGCCAGCCTGCCGGTGCAGGCAAGTCCAGAGGATGGCAAGGCCTTCAACTGCTACTTTCCGATGCCGTTTGCCAGCCACATGCGCTTCACCGTCACCAATGAGGCTGAGGACGACCTGCTTTTCTATTACTATGTCGATCTCGAACTGCATGAGGAACTCGAGGAAGGCCTGGGCCGCTTCCACGCCCAATACAGGCAGCAGCGACCTGACGGCATAGACGAGACGGGGCTGGCCAACGAGCAGGTCCTGTTTGGCGGGGAAAACACCGACGGGAACGGCAACTACACCATCCTGGAGGCGGAAGGTCATGGCCACTATGTCGGCGTACTCTATTCCGTCTATTCGCGGCGGCGTTCCGCACTATGGGACTGGTATGGCGAGGGCGACGACATGATCTTCGTCGATGGCGAGCCGGGCATTTCCGTGCCGGATACAGTGCGCAAGCCCGATCCGCGCATCGGACCGAAGGCCGAACTGATCGACGATCGCGGCGAGACCGGCCCCGGCGCCAACGATGCCTGGCCGCCGACGCTGCACGGCACCGGCACGGAAGATTATTTCAATACGGCATGGTGCCCGACACAGGACTACAGCGCGCCCTATCACGGCATCATCGCCGCCGGCGGGCCGAACTGGACCGAGCCGGTTACGCTCTATCGCTGGCACATAGAGGACCCGGTCATCTTCCACAAACGCATCCGGGTGACCATCGAGCACGGTCACGCCAATCGCCGCTCGGACGACATTTCGTCGGTCGCCTTCTGGTATCAGGCCGAACCGCACAAACCGTTCGAAGCGCTTGTCGATGTCGAGGACCGCATCCCCACCTATCGCGCGCCTTATCACAATTGGAATGCCGCCTTCGACGAGAAGAGGCGTTAGGCCGGGATGCGTTCGAATTGAACCGTGCATCCCGCGCTATCTGTGTCGGGGCACGACCCTGCCGCAGCGTGCCGTCTCAGCTGCGAGGTGGAAGTTGCTGGACAGACCAGGTGTTGCCGTCGGGATCCTCAAAGAAGACAAATCTGCCCCAGGGAAAATCCTTGATATCGCTGACCTCGATACCTTGAGCGGCCAGGTACCGGTGAGCCTCATCGATATCGGGCACGACGAGTTGCAGGCCCCTTATGGATCCCGGGGGGCTGTCGACGAGGCCCTTGCCCATGGCAATCGAACAGGCCGAACCGGGCGGCGTCAATTGCACGAAACGTATCTCGTCGCTTACGGTGTGGTCGTGATCGAGATGAAAGCCGACCTTCCCAACATAAAAGGCAATTGCTCTATCGACGTCCGATACGGGGACCGGGACCAGCTCCAGCTTCCAATCCATGACAGCCCTTTCGCAGCTTGATCGCCAAGTGGTGCCGAACACCGTGGGCGCCATCCCGCCATCTTCCCAATGCCATTGTCGGCGCGGGCCGCTCAGTCAGTCAAGAGATACCCGGGCTCGGGCAACGTGAGGACTGGTCTCATTGCTGAGACGGCGTTCGGAACCGATGAGCACAAGCTCAGTTAGGCGGAGGACAACCACCTTTCGGATCAGCAAGGCCGACTTTAATGATCGGAACGCAGGCGCCGAATACAACTGTGGGAAGGTTGAACGGGCGTCGTTGACGCGCGAAGGGATTGCTTGGAAGCGACGCTCGCCGAAGCTGGCGAGATCGTCGGACGGCGAAGCCGAAGCGCAATTATGCCGTGAATGCCTACGATTCGGCCTGCCTTCTCCTTGCCGCGATCAAAGACGCCAGCACTGTATCCAAGGGGACATCCGAGCCGGCGCGACGTTCTGGCGGCGGTGCACAATATCCGTTTCAAGGGAATCGCTTATCGCGAGCCCGTTCGGTGGGATGAAAAGGGTGACAATCTGGCCGCTGTGACTGCACTCAACGGGGTGGAAAACGGCCGCTTCCGACAGATCGCCGAAATCCAGCAGATGCAGAGTGTCGAGCAGACCTGACGCCGACAGGCTCTCCGACCGAACCGGTTTCCGCCGCTTTGCCAGGACGATTTTCACAGGACCACGAAACAATAATCTCCGGTCGCCGTTTCGCCCGCAGAACCTTTCGAGGAGGCGACGATGAGCGCAACCGGCTTGGACGTTTTCGACAAAACGCTGCAAATAACAAACATCTGGCTTGACGAGATCATGGCGGATCTTGGTCCGGATCGACACGTCGCCTGGCATACATTGGGCGCCGTTCTGCGAACCCTTCGCGACAGGCTGCAGATCGGACTGGCGGCCAAATTGGGAGCGGAACTGCCGCTGCTCGTGCGCGGCGCCTACTATGATCGCTATCGGCCCGCCGACATGCCCGACAAGACACGCTCGCTCGAGAAATTCCTGCAACACATCGCCGATGAATTGAAATCGACCCGTCCTGTCGATCCCGAGGATGCGGCACGCTCTGTGCTGCGTGTGCTTGCACGGCATATCGACCTTGGCCAGTCGGCAAAGGTGCGGGATGCGCTGCCAAAGGAAATCCAGGTCCTCTGGCCTGAAAGCGTGGGCGTCAAATAGCGGCGATCCTGCTCATGCGGACGCGCGACGGACCAACTGCCACGAAACGCTGAAAAGGGTAGGTATTGCGCCCGGTGTTGCCGAGATCAATGAGATCAGATGATCGGCAAGATGGTCGTAGTGGGCAGTTTCGGGGCCGATTGTCGTCAATGCCGGATGACTGAATTCGCCCTCGTCGATATTGCCGCAGCCGATGACTGCAATGTCGCCGGGCACGGAGAGGCCGGCCTCCTCGAATGCGTGCAGGGCGGTCACGGCGGCAAGATCGGATTCGACGAAAAGCGCGGTCGGCCGATCCTTGCGGGCGGCCAGCGCCGTAGCATTGGCAAATGCAGCCTTGCGCGCCTCTGCACCGCCGATCACCAGGTCGTCTCGCAGCGGAAGGCCGCGTGCTTGCAGGAAGCTGCGATAGGCGGCGAGACGGCTCCCGTCCACCGCTTGCTCATGCACCATATAGGCGATGCAGCGATGGCCAGCTCGGTAGAGGTAGTCGAGTGCCTCGAAGACGGCCCTGCCGGTATGCTGGCGCACAACCGAAAAGCCTGCCGGCTCGATGGTCGGATGGAAGATCACCGCTGGCCGGCCCGCGGCCGCCAGGCGCGCGGCCAAGAGCATCACCTCGGGCTCGGAGAGATGCTGCCAGTCGGCGATAATGCCGTCTGCCAGCCCGCTCTCGATTTCCCTCACGATCCGGTCGGTTCGCTCCAAGGTGTCTCCCGCGGTGATAATTGTCGAAAATCCCCTCAGCGCCGCTGCAGATTGGATATCCTGCGCGATCCGGTCGCTGAACGGCACGCCGAGACGAGGCAGTACAAGGCAGATTCGCTCGGCCTGCTGGCGGCGCAGCTGCCGCGCGGTGCGGTTTTGCACGTAGTTGAGCTCAGCGACGGCCTCGAGGATGCGCTGCCGCGCCTCCTTGCCGACGAACTTCAGGCGCGTGCTGTCGCCGCTGAGCAGGTACGACACGGCAGCGGTCGATACATTGGCGCGCCGGGCGACATCGGCCATGGTCGGCGCCTTTCTGCGATCGGAACTTCTCTCGTGCATTGTTGGATCCGCTACGCGACGTGACATGATCAACTGTCGCTCAGCCGGATTTCATTCCAGCTTCCATGCCCGGCGGCAAGGATCTCGGGCCTTGCCTCGCCGGCCTCCTCCATCAGGGCAACGATGCGGCCTCGCAGCCATGCACGCGTCTCTGCGTGATCGGGCGAAGCTATGAGATTGGTTAGTTCGTTTGGATCGGCATCGAGGTCGTAGAGCCTCGCCTCGACATAGAAATCGCTGCCGGAATCCCGCCAGCCGTCTTTTCCCGGCGCCTCGACCTCATATTTCCACCGTCTGGTGCGCAACGCGCGGCCGACATGGTGCTCGCTGATTTGAATGAATATCTCGTCGCGCGGCGGCCGTTCGCCCTGCAGTGCGTCGAGCAGCGAGACGCCCTGCATTGAATTGGGCACTTTCAGGCCGGCCGCGGCGAGCAGGGTCGGCGCGAGATCGACGAGGCTGACCAGGCCTTCATATGTGCCGATGCGCTGGAAGCCGGGGCCGTGGAATAGCGTCGGCACGCGGATCGACGCCTCATGACAGGAACGCTTGTATTCGTTGTTGCGAGTCTTGAAGTGACATCCGTGGTCGGAGGTGAAGAGGATGATCGTGTCGTCAAGCCGGCCAAGGCTGTAGAGCGCCTCGATCAGCCGTCCAAACGCCTCGTCGAGGCGTGCGACCATGCCCAGATAGCCGGGGAAATGTTCCGCTGTCGTGCCGCCAAGTGCGGCGAGATCGCCGGGAATGGCGAGCTTCTTGCGGATCCTGTCCTCGTATCCGAGCGGGGCAGGGTAGTTGTCCGTCTGGTTCTGGTGATGCGGCTCGAGGAAGGACAGGAATAGAAAGAACGGCTCGTCTTCCCTCGATGCGACATAGCGGATTGCAGCGTCGGTTAGGGCATCGACGCGGTATCCCGGCAGCTTCACCGCCTTGCCGTCATTGTCGTGGACGACGGTGTCGAAGGGGCCGGAAGTGAACTCCAGGATGTTGGAGGCCAGCCAGTAGCGATAGCCGCCGCGTTGTTCCTGGGTGACCGGCTCGGCGGAGCCCAGGTGCCACTTGCCGATGTAGGCGGTGTCATAACCTGCCGCGGTGAAATGATGCGCGAGCGTGCGCTCGCTCTTCGGCAGTGGGATGTCGTTGCGGTAGCAGCCGGTGATGGTCGGGTACCGCCCCGTCTGGAATACGGAGCGGGCGGGTCCGCAAACGGGCTGGCAGGTAAACGAATTCGCCACGAACGTGCCGGTCCCGGCGAGGCGGTCGAAATTTGGCGTAAGCTCGAGCGGATTGCCATGGACGCCAACGGTGTCCCAACGCTGCTGGTCGGTGAAGAAGACGATTACGTTCGGTCGGCGGGACGTCATAGGGTGCAATGGCTCCGAATGGTCATTTCATGCCTGCCAGCATCACGCTGCGGACGAAGTAGCGCTGCGTGAAGAGGAACAGCAGCAGGCTCGGGATGAAGAGAATGATCCCGCCCGTCGCCGTCAGGTTCCACTGGGTGAAGAATTCCTGGTTGAAAAGCGTCAGTCCCGTCGTGATCGGCCGCATTTCGGTGGTGTTGACGGCGACCAGCGGCCAGAGGAATTCGTTCCACTGGAACACGAAGGTGAGGAGGGCCAGCGTCGCCAGTGCCGGACGGACCTGCGGCAGCACGATGCGCCAGTAAAGGCCGAGTTCCGAGCAGCCGTCCATCCGTGCAGCGTCAAGCAACTCGTCGGGAATTGGACGGATGAACTGCCGCATCAGGAAGATTCCGTAGGCGCTCATGGCGAATGGAAGGATAAGGCCCTGATAGGTGTTGAGCCATCCCATCCGCGCGGTGAGCACATAGAGCGGGATCATGCGGATGAAGAATGGGATCATCAGCGTCGACAGCACCGCGACAAACATGACGCGCTTACCGGCGAATTCCATCTTGGCGAAGACGTAGCCGATCAACGGATCGAAGATCAGATGGAGGAAGGTAATCCCGCCGGCGATGATGAAGCTGTTGAGCGTGAAACGCGCGAACGGCGCCTTCTGCCAGATGTCGATGTAATTCGTGAATTGCCACGTCTCGGGGATCAGAATCGGAATGCCGCTGAAGACGTCGGCATCGCTCTGCAGCGACAGCGAAAGCATGTAGAGGAACGGAAAGATCGACAGCGCCACGCAGAAGAGCAGCAGTAGGTAGGACGGGAGCGTTTTTGCCAATGTCATGCCAACCTCAATAGGTGGTTTCGCGGTTGAGCAGGCGGAACTGAACGAAGGTGATGGCCAGGATCAGCAGGAACATCAGGAAAGACAGCGCCGAGGCGTAGCCGATGTTGAGCTCGAAGAAGGCTGCCTCGAACACGTGCAGGCTGAAGAACCGCGTCGCGTCGGCCGGTCCGCCCTTGGTTATCAGGTAGGCCGGCGCCAGCTCCTGCAGTTGGCTGATCGTGCTGACGACCGCGATGAACAGCGTGGTCGGCGTCAACAACGGCCAGGTCAGATAGCGGAATTGCTGCGTCGGCGTGGCGCCGTCGATGGATGCGGCATCATAGAAGTCGGACGGGATCGACTGCAACGCGGAGAGGTAGATCAGCATGGCATAGCCGACATCCTTCCAGACCGTGATGGCGATGAGGGTCGGCAGCGCGGTCGAGGTGTCGCCGAGCCAATTCTGGGTCGGCAGCCCAAGCTCGGCAAGGAAGCTGTTCAAGATGCCAGTGTAGGGATCGAGAATTGCCTGCCACATCAACGCGACGATCACGAAGGAGGTGATGTAGGGAAAGAAGATGATTGCGCGGATCAGAGTGCGCCCCGGGATCGGCCGGTTGAGCACGACTGCCAGTCCGAGGCCAATGGCGATGCTGGCCGCGGTGACGCCTATCGCGAAGGCCAGCGTCACGAAGAGCGACTGCCGAACGCGCGCGTCGCCGAGCGCAGCAACGTAGTTGTCCAATCCGGCGAATCGGCTCTCGCCGATCAGCGGCTGGCCGCTGTACAGGCTCGCCCAAAACTCTAGTCCGATCGGATAGAAGAAATAGACCGAGAAATAGAGGATTGCTGGCGACAGCAGCAGGTAAGCGAGAAGCGTTTGCCGGGTGCGCCGGCTGAAGCGGCCAGTTCGCCGGGTCGGCATCGCGCCGACGCGAATGTCCGTATCGGCCGTATCGGTGCTGCCGCTGATAAACATCGGCCTAGTTGTTGGCCAGGATGACGTTGGCCTCGGCCGCGAATTTCGGCATGATCTCGGCTGCTGGCTTCTGATTGTAGATGATATCCTCGAGCGCGCTTTGCAGGAGCTTCTCGATTCGCGCGTGCTTGCCGGTGAGGCGCAGCTCGGCGGTGACGTCTTGCGCGTAAGGCAGGCATTTGCTGAAGCTGCCGATGACCGGATCGGCCTGAACCTCGGCGTTGTTGGCCCAGGATTTGCGCGGCATCGTCATGCCCGCTTCCTTGGTAGCCGCCAGTTCCGTGTCGAGCGCGACGAGCCGCTTCAACAACTCCCAGGCCTCTTTCGGGTGCTTGGCGTCCTTAGGGATCATCACGCTGACGCCGCCCGCGAACGTCGCCTGCACCTTGTGCTTGAGTGATGGCGCAACCGCCCAGTTGAGCTTCGGGCTGCCCGAGCGGATCGGCTTCACGTCCCACGGACCGGTTATGATCATGGCGACCCGGTTGGCCGTGAACAGCTTTTGCGGACCCTCATAGTCAGCACCCGCCGCCGGCTTGGTCGCTGCTTTTTCCTTGTGGATCAGGTCGGCGAGGAACTGGATCGCTTCGATCGCCTCAGGACTGTCGAGATTGACCTTGTTTGTCTTGGGATCGTAATAGCTTACGCCGTTCTGCAGCAGCCACGACGAATAATATCCGATGCTCGGGTTGGGAGCGAAGCCGAAGCGGGCGCCGGTCGTCGTCGCCTTGGCAACCTTCAGGAACTCCTCCCAGGTCGCAGGCGGCGCGTCGAAGCCCGCCTGCTTCAGCATATCGACGTTGTAGACGAGGGTGGCGCAGGTGAGGTGGATCTGGATGCCATAGTACTGGCCGCCGAGTTTGTTGCGCTCCACGGAATAGGCTTGCCAGTCGTCGGGATAGCCGATCGCCTTGCCGTCTTGTTCGATGAAGTCGTTCAGCGGCCGCAGCAGATTCCGCTGGCCGAATTCCTGCACCCAGCCGCCGGGTTCGGCGACGAGATCGGGCGGGCTCTTCGCAGCAAAATCCGCCACCAGCTTGGTGCGCATATCCGGCCACTGGAATTTCTCCCACTGCACCGACCATCCGGGATGATCGGCCTCGAACTTTGCTATTGCGTCGGCATAAGCTTGATACGCGTGGCCGGCGTTCCAATAGAGCGTCAGGGTCTCGGCATGGGCTGCACTCGCGGTCGTCAGGGCCACGCCTAAAACCACACCGTGCAGGAACCCGACTGACTTGTAGCGGCGCATCTTGGTCTCCTCCAGGTTTGCCACCGCCTTCCTCACAATGGATGGCGACATATTATTCGATTAATATTCCCGCTATACCGCCGTTTTTGTCAAGCTCCGACTGTAATGCAGTGCATAGTTCTGGCCGAACTCGGGCGGAGCTATCTACAGCGCGCGATGCCGAAGTTGCTGGTCTGGACGATCGCGGCCTAACCTGGAAAGATCGTGAAACCGCCATCGACGCGGATTACCTGCCCGTTGATGAAGCGCGCGCGCGGACCGGCGAGGATGGCAACCGCTTCGGCGATCTCTTCAGGCTCCGCATACCGGTTCAGCGATTTCTTGCTCGAATCCATGCGCTGTGGATCGACCACGCGGCTCGCCTGGAACCGTGCGGTCTTGGTGGCGCCGGGGCTCACCGCATTGACGCGTACGCCATCGTCGATCAGTTCCTTGGCGAGGCAGCGCGTATAATGGACGACAGCCGCCTTGAGCGTCGAGTAGACCACCTCGGGCGAGCAGCCGATATGCGCTGCCGCCGAGGCGATGTTGATCACCGAGCCCGAGCCACGCTTGACCATCGGCGGAACGAACGCCTGGCAGACCAGCATCGTGCCGATGAGGTTGTTCTCGGTTAGAACCTTGATGTCTTCGTAGTCGATGTCCAGTGCGTTGTTGGGATTGGGCTTTACGCCCTTGGCGCCGATGTCGCCGCCGGCGCAGTTTACCAAGACGTGCACGTCGCCGAGCTCCGCCTCGATCTTCCTCTTCATTTCCGCGACAGCTTGCTTGTCGCCGATGTTGCCGGTGACCGCGGTGATGCGCGTCCCGTGCTTCTCCAAGCCCCTGGCAGAGTCGCCGAGGTCCGCGAATTCGCCATATTGAGATGGCCGGGCCCAATCGAGGTCGTGGACCGCGACGTTTGCGCCAAGTTCGGCCAAGCGGTCGGCCATCACGCGGCCGAGGCCGCGTCCCGAGCCGGTGACGAAGGCGGTCAGGCCGCTGAGTTCTCGGGCAGTCATGCTGATTTCTCCATTGCAATGAAATCGAATTTCATCATGTTGGCGGCGCTGCGCCGGATCATGTCGAGCTCGTACGAAACGAGCGCACCGTCATCATTGCGCTCCCATGGCGTGCGGTAGTCGGCGTCGTCCGCAAGGCGGTTCAGGCGCGCGGCACTCAGGCAGGCCGCGAATTCGCGGGCGGTCTTCGGCGCATATCCGTTCCACCAGTCGTCGGTGAGACAGCGAACGTGACGAGCCTCCAGCGCGCCGGGCTCAAGCACCGCCGTCAGCGTGTCGTGGTGCCCGCCAAGGATGGCTGCCAGTTCGGCGAAAGGCACGGCGCCGTCGCCGATCGCGCAGCGGACCAGGCGATAGCCCTCATCCGTGAACTGGACGCGATAGTCCTTGAGGTGAACGTGGCGGACATGGGGCGCGATCCGGCGCGTGAAGGCAAGCGGCGCCTCGCCGACAGGAAAGGTGTTGCCGGTGTCGTAGGTGATGCCGACACCCGGCCCGCCAAGTTCGCAGAACGCAGCCAGTTCGTCGCTGCCGAAGTCCTGATGGTTCTCGATGCCGAGCACGCGTCCCTCGGCCGCCGCACGCGGCCCCCATTCCGTCAAGGCAGCGCGAATCGTTGCGTTGAACTCGCTCCATTTCGGACCCCACGCATTGCGGTCGCCGCACAGGACAGGCGTCAGTGCGATACGGATCGTCGTCGCCTCGAGCAGGCGCGCAGCCCGGAAGGCGTTGTCCAGCGGACCTGCCACCAGCAGTCCGCCGCTCACCACCGGGACGATGTCTAGCGCGGCAAGACGCCTGCGCAGGGCGACGATTTCGGCGTCAGTCAAGTCGGTCAACCAGGGTTCGTAGATCTCGAGCGTGCGTGCGCCCAGTTCCTGCGCCAGCGTGATGAAGCCTTCCAGCCCCACGCCGTCCGGATTGTGCCGCGGCGTGCCGCGGCCCTGCAGGCCGAGATAGTAGGTCAGTCCGTAGGGGTTGAGGCCGAGACGAAGCATCAGCTTGGCGATTCCAATGGAGAGCGGAGAGGCGTCACTAGCGCAGACCGGCATCGACGGTTATGGACTGTTTGGTGATCATGCGGCTGTCGTCGGCCGCCAGGAAGAGCACGGTGCGTGCAATCTCCTCGCCCAGCAGGACGCGGCGGATCAATTGCCGCTGCACCGTCTGGTCGACTGCCTCCTGCGTCTTGAACCACAGCTCGCGCTGCCGCTCGGTCATGACGGCGCCGGGTTCGATCGCATTGACGCGGATGTTATCCGGTCCGAACGACCGCGCCAACGCACGCGTCAGCGCCACCACGGCCCCCTTGGCGGTGGCATAGGCCACCATCTGGTCCGCTCCGAACCGCCAGGCAATGGAGGAGAAGTTTATGATCGAGCCGAAGCCGAGTTCCTTCATATGCGGATGCACTGCCTGCGCGGCGAAGAAGTGATGCCTCAGATTGACATCGAAGCTGCGGTCCCAATAGTCGGCCGTTACCGCGTCGATGGGATGGCGCTGATCATTGGCTGCGTTATTCACCAGGACGGCGACCGGACCAAGCCGCGCGCGCACGCCTGCTACCGACGCCTTTAGCGCATCGACGTCGGTCACATCGCAATGGAGATATAACGGAGCCTGCCCGGCGGCACCAGCGAGCTCGCGCACCAACGCCTCCGCTGGTTCGTCCTGCACATCGAGAAAGGCTATCCGGGCGCCGTTCGCCACGAAGGCGCGGACCATATCGGCGCCAATGCCGGAGGCGCCGCCGGAGATCAGCACGACCCGACCGGTCAAGCTCGGATAAGTCGCGAATTGTACGGACATCAAACTACAGAAGCGCCTTGGTTGTTGGATCGAACAGACAGGCGCGCGACATGTCGATGCCGAGCGTTATCGTCTCGCCCATGACGGGAGCGTCATCCGGCTCGAAACGGCCGGTGATCTCCAGGTCACCCAGCCTGAGCACGGCAAGCGTCTCGGCCCCGGTAGGCTCGACCAATTCGACCGGCGCCTGCATGGACGCCACAGCAGGTTTGCGCGACTTCAGATCGGTCGTGAAACGGTAGATGTGTTCCGGCCGGATACCGAGCACGACGTCCTTTGGCGCACCGGCGGGCATCGGCGCGGCAAGGGCGAGGCTGGCGTCGCTGCCGTCAGCGGCGCGTACCGAGATGCTGGTCGAGCCCGTAAGCCGGGCGGGAATGAAATTCATCGCCGGCGATCCCATGAAACCGGCAACGAACATGTTGGTCGGCCGGTCGTAGATCCGTTTCGGCGTGTCGAACTGCTGTACCGAGCCCTGGTTCATCACCGCAATGCGGGATGCAAGCGTCATCGCCTCGACCTGATCGTGGGTGACATACACCGTGGTCTTGCCGACGCGATGGTGAAGCTTCTTGATTTCGGTACGCATGTCGACGCGCAGCTTGGCGTCGAGGTTGGACAAGGGCTCGTCGAACAGAAACAGCTTCGGGTCGCGCACGAGGGCACGCCCCATCGCAACGCGCTGCCGCTGGCCTCCCGAGAGCTGGCCGGGCTTGCGTTTAAGCAGTTGTTCGATCTGCAGGAGTGCGGCAACCCGCTGGACAGCTTCCGCCTGCGCTGCTTTTGGCACGCCGCGGCTCTCCATGCCGAAGGTGATGTTCTGGCGCACCGTCATGGTGGGATAGAGGGCGTATGACTGGAACACCATCGCAATATCGCGGTCCTTGGGTTGCACCGAGTTCACCAGCCGGTCGCCGATCCATATCTCGCCCGACGTGACGGTTTCCAGTCCGGCGATCATGGCGAGCAAGGTTGACTTGCCGCAACCCGACGGGCCGACAAGGGCGACGAATTCTCCGGTCTTAGCCTCGAGATCGATGCCGGCAAGAATCTCGAGCGAGCCGTAGCTCTTGTGAAGGTTGCGGATCATCAACGCGGACATGGGCGACGCCTCATTTGATGGCGCCCTGGGTGAGGCCGCGCACGAAGTATTTTCCACCGAACAGATAGATGAGCAGCGGAGGCAACGCGCCGATCAGCACGGCTGCGCTCATCACATCGTAAGCACGCGCGGTCGTGCCGCCGGCCGTGAGCGCGACCAGTGCCGCTGTGATCGGCTGCTGCTGGCCCGATGTGAAGACGACGCCGAACAGATACTCGTTCCAGATGCCGGTGAACTGCCAGATGACGGTGACGATCAGGATGGGCGGCGACAGGGGCAGGATGATCTTGCGGAAGATCCGCCAGAACCCGGCGCCGTCGATGCGTGCCGCCTTGATCAGGTCGTCCGGTATGCTGACGTAGAAATTGCGGCAGAACAGGGTGGTGAACGAGATGCCCTGGACGACATGGATCAGCACCAGCCCATATGTGGAATTGGTCAGGCCGAGCTTGCCGAGCAGGAACGCCCACGGCATCAGCGAAATCTGGCCGGGCATGAATACGCCGAGCAGCATCAGATTGAAAATCAGTTCAGAGCCCCTGAAGCGCCATTTGGAGAGGATGTAGCCGTTCATGGCGCCGAGAATGGTCGAGATGATGGTGGCGGGGATCGTCATCGCCAGGGAGTTGAAGAAATTGCGCTTCATTCCCTCGCAGGTACCGCTGACGCAGTAGGATCCCCAGGCCTGCGCCCACGCATCGAACCGGAAGCTGCGCGGTACGGAGATGAGGCCGTTGCGGGCAATCTCCGACTGCTCGCGCAATGAGTTGAAGATCACCACCAGCAGCGGCACGAGATAGACGACCGCGAAAAGCGTCAGCACGGCATAGACAAGGAAGCGGCTCCAGAAATGCCGGCGCGTGGCAGCGGCTTCTTCCGGATCAAAACGGGCATTAGGGGCAATTTCAGCCATTGCGGCCCTCCGCTCGCCGGCGCCAGACGATCCACAAGGAATACGGCACCAGCACAACCGCGACCGCAGCGAGCATCATCATCGCCGCGGCGGCACCTTCGCCGATTTGGCCGCGCTGGAACATCAGGTCGTAGACATAGATGGCGGGGAAGGTGGTGGACACACCTGGGCCGCCTCGCGTCAACGCCGCCACCAGGTCGAAGGTCTTGATGGCGAATTGTATCTGAATGACCGCCACCGCCAGGAATATCGGGGCGATGGTTGGCAGGATGACCCTCCGATAGGTCCGGAAAACCGACGCGCCGTCGATTTGCGCGGCCTTGACGAGATCCGGATCGACCGACCGCAGACCGGCCAGGAAAAGTGCCATTGCGAAGCCGGACGACTGCCAGATACCGGTTATGATCACCGCATAGATCGCAGTGTTGCGGTTGGCCGTCAGGGCGAAGCTGAAGTCGGTCCAGCCAAGCCCGCGAACGAAGGCCTGGATACCGTCGACAGGATTATAGAGCCAACTCCACACCGTACCGGTGACGATGAAGGACACCGCCAACGGATAGAGGAAGATGGTGCGCCAAACCGCCTCGCCGCGGACGCGCTGGTCGATCGCGATCGCGAGCAGCAGGCCAACGGCCATCGAGCCAACGATATAGAAGCCGCTGAACAGGAAGAGATTGGTATAGGCGATGTTCCAGCGCCGGTTTGCCCAGAGCGAAGCGTAATTGTCCAGGCCGACGAACCCATAGGTCGGCAACAGCGACGAATTGGACAGCGAGATGTAGAGCGTCCAGAGCGTGAAGACGAAAACATAGATGAAACTCGCCGCTATCGACGGCGCCAGCACCAGAATGGGCACCATCGTGCCCAGGCGCTCGCGCCACGGACGGGCCGCGGCAGCTGCGGCTGGTACAATCAGATCATGGGTGGACATCGGGCTGCTCCGGCGAGGTCTGGCCGGGAGCTTCACCCCCGGCCATCATCGGCAGCGTCACTTCTGCGCTTCGGCCGCATCCGCCATCGCATTGGCCGCGTCCTGCGCACTCATATCCGGCGTTGCTACAAACTCCGTGATGCTATCCATTATTGCGCCGCGGACCTTTTGCGGAACCGTCATGTTGTGCGCCATCGAACGCACGAGCGTGCCGGCGGCGATCGAGGCTTGCAAATCCTTTTGCGAGAGTTGCTGGCAGGGATTGAAGCCGTTCGAAAGATCGACATCGAGGCGCGCCGGAATGGACCCTTTGGTCTGATTGAAAATGGTCTGGAATTCGGGCGACAGGATGATGCTGGCAAGCAGCTTCTGTCCCTCGATATAGTCCGGGTCCTTCTGCTTGAAGAACACGACCGAATCTGAATTCAGGATGAAGCCCGGCTTGCCCCAATCGGTCGGCGCCTGGGCGCAGACATAGTCGGTGCCCTCCTTGAAGCCGCCGGCCGTCAGCAGGCCGATCGTCCAGTCGCCCATGATGTGAAAGGCGGCCTCGCCGCGGCCGACCAGATGCGACATGGTATCCCAGTCACGCCCGTTCATGCCGGGATCCATGTACTTCGAGGTCATGGTGCGGAACTGCTCGAAGGCCTTGACCATGCCGTCACTGCGCATGGCGTCGACGTCGCCCTCGACGAAGGCTTTCTTGTAGAGATCGAGGTCCTGACCGTACACGACCACTTCGAAGACGGTCGAGTCGGTCCAGTCGGCGGTCGAGTGCGAAATGCAGATCTTGCCGCTGGCCACGATCTTGTCGCAGGCGGCATTGAATTCCGCCCATGTCTTCGGCATCTCGGTGACGCCCGCGTCCTTCATGACCTTCGGCGATGCCCACAGCCAGTTGATGCGGTGGATGTTCATCGGCGCGGCCACCCAATTCCCGGTCGGCTTCATCACCGGCAGCAATTCGGGAGCGACGACCTTCTCCCAATTTTCCGCTTTCGCCAGGTCGTCGAGATTGGCTGTCATGCCCGTCTCGTTCCATTCGGCGATCTCGGGGCCCTTTAGCTGCACAGCGGGAGGGGCGTTGCCGGCGATCACATCGGCACGCAGTTTGGCCAGGGTATTGGCCGTATGGCCCGCGATGGAGGTCTGCTGCCAGGTGCCACCCTTGGCGGTAAACATCTCGCCGAGCTTGGCGATAGCCTGGGCGTCCGATCCGGTGGCCCATTGATGCAAGAGGTTGGTCTTCGGCTCCGCGAGGGCTGTTCCGGTAATCAAGGTGAGGGCGGTAGCGGCCGCAAAGGCCGTCCTCAGGTATTTCATCGTTTCACTCCCATATATGATGCACGGTTCGTATCGACCGCTTGTGGCCCGCGATTTGAGGTCGTGGCCGGCGAGATGCAGTAATCTCCGTTCTTTCCAAGATGACATATCTGGGCTATCAGTCAACGTGCTTTGTGCCCATCATGAACAAACCTTCGCTTAGAAATTGGCTAATCGACAGGCCGTCCGCGTCGCCGGAGAGCCTGATCGTCCGATGCCTGCGCGAGCGCGGCGTGCTTTCTGCGTCGCAAATTACCCGCATTACCGGTTTGGCGCGGTCGACGGTTTCAACCGCGCTCAATGGCTTGAGAAAGTCGGGGATGGTAATCGAATCCCCGGCCCATCATGACGCGGCGAGGGGTATTGGCAGGCCTGCCACGACATTGACGCTCAATCCCGCTGCGGGCACCTGCGTCGGCATCCATCTGGGCCTCGACGAGATGCGGTGTGTCGTCGCTGACGTCTCGCATTCTTTCGTTGCCGAACAAACCATCCCCATGGGTCTGGACTACCAGCCGCAACAAGCGGCCCAGCTCGCCAAGTCAGTAATTGCCCGATGCTATGAAGAGAACGGTCTGCCGATGGCGGGGCTCCTGGGGGTTGGGGTCTCCGTCTCGGGCCCAGTCAGCCGCGAAGGAGTGGTGCTGCGCGCGAGTATCGTTCCGACCTGGGCCGGGGTCAACATCCGCGATGTGTTCGGGCCGGTCCTCGAACAGCCGATCTTCGCCGACAATGAGAGCAACTGCTCGGCCATTGCGGAGCTGATGTGGGGTGCGGCCGTCGGCCAGGACGACTTCGTGCTGTTCAAGGTCGATCTGGGCGTCGGCGGGGCCATTGTCCAGCACGGTCGGCTGGTGAGCGGCATCGCCGGCGGCGCCGGCGAATTCGGGCACATCAGCATCGATCCCAGCGGCGACCTTTGCCGGTGCGGTAATCGAGGATGCCTGGAGCTCTATGCCAGCTTTGCCCGACCGCTCGAGCAGATTTCGCGCATCCTGCGGCGGCCGGTCACGATGGACGACGTGATCATGATGGCCGAGCAGGGCGACGTGAGGGCGCTGCGGATGATCGAGGACACCGCCGAGTTCGCCGGCCGTGGCCTTGGCCTGATCGGTTCGGTTCTCAATCCGCCGCTCATCATCATCGGCGGCCGCATGGCCTTGGCGGGCGACATTCTCCTGGCGCCACTGATCGCATCATATGAACGCCACACGCTCATCAAGTCCCGCGATGTGGCGCCTGCGCTGCGCACGCGGATAATCGTTGGCAAGCACACGGAGAACGACGCATTGCTCGGCGCGGTCGGCCTCGTGCTGCGTCACAACAGCCGACTTCAGTGACCCGGCTTGCTTCGGGTGGCGCTCTGATTTTGCGAGCTGCTCGCCGAAGCAGCGGAACTGATGTTTGCCTACGCGACACGCACCGTGCGCTGTCTCGGCTTGATCGCGGTGGCGAGCAGCAGGCCGGCGATGATGAAGGCGGCGCCGGCGAGATCGTAGTCGTGCAAGCTTTCGCCAAGGACCAGATAAGCGAGAACGGCGACGAAGGCGGTCTGGAGATAGAGCAGCATGCTGGCGCGCCCCGCACCAAGCGTCTCGACGCTACGGTTGTAGAGATAGTACATCAGAGCACCGCCGGGGCCGGCAACATAGGCGAGAGCCAGAAGGCCGTTCGCATGCAGCGCCGAACGATCCCCGGAAAACAGTTCCCAGAGATAGAAGGGCAGTGCGGCCAGCGCGCCGGCTCCCAGCAGCAGGACCACCATCGGCAGAAGCTCGATAGCGAATTTGGCGCGACGCAGCAGCACGGTGTAGAGGCCCCAACAAAACGCGCTGCCGACGATCCACAACTCGCCGGAATTGAACTGCAGCTGCATCAGCGCGGCAAGGTCGCCGCGCGCCACGATCACCACCATCCCAGCCAGAGCGACCAGCGCTCCAAGCGCTTTCCAGACACCAAGGGGCTCGCCGAGCGCGAAGCGGGCAAGCACCATGGTCATGATCGGCGACAGCGCCATGATGATGCCGGCGGTCGTCGCGTTGGTGTAGTTGAGGCCCGTGTAGATCATGCCCTGACACAAGGTTAGCCCGATAGTGCCGATGACCAGCACCTCGATCACCCGGGATTGGATCAGCACGAGCATCGCCCCGTGATGACGATGGACGATCGGCAGCAGGATCGCGCACGCGAGCGTCAGCCGCCAGAAGCAGAGCGCCCAAGGCGGCATCTCGGGGGCAACCCACTTGGCGGCGATATAGACGCCGGCCGACAGGAGCCAGCAGAGCGTCGCGAGGGAATAGGCGAGCGAAAGTGATGCTCCGGGTGTCGCCTTCGCTACACTTGGATGTGCTATCGGCAGCGATTGGATATCCGTCTCCTCCCACCGCAGACTTTAGCAGATTGGCAGCGTCTTGCTAAGCAGCAACAACAGCTGTTTCACCAGATGGCGCAATCGGTGGGTCATTGTGGGTCCCGCCGTTCACGGTCTCCTTCCATTCGAACGCATGTTGGCCCATGAGCAACTCGATACCGAACAGCGCAAGCCGTATCGATTTCGCGCGACACGAATGTGAGATTCATATCGCGCGACAGATATTCGCGCGGTTGCCACAATCTTCTCGCGCCATATTTCTACCGAGAGCAGATCTGTCGCGAATTCCTGGTTCCTAGGATCACGAGCGCCGCTGTTTCGAAGCAATTGGAAGAATAAGCCACTGACTTCCGTTTACACAAAGAGCGCGACACAGATCCATGCGGAGGACGTCCGATGCATGCCGGCTTCCGAGGAAGCGTACTCGTAGCGGTGTTGGGCACCGTCATGGCAAGCTGCGCTGGCATTCCGGCGCAAAAAACCAGGGCAATAACCGGCTATGGCCCCAACCCCACTTTACCGAAACCAAGACCGACGCTGATCCCGACTGTTAACATCGCCGAGGCGAAAGGCTGGCAGAAAGAAGGTATGCCGACCCCGGCGAAGGGGCTGACGGTGAACGCCTTCGCCATCGGCCTCGACCATCCGCGCTGGCTACATGTGCTTCCGAACGGCGACGTGCTGGTTGCTGAAACCAATGCCCCTGCCAAGCATGATGAAGGCTTCAGTCTTAGAAAGGTCTTCATGGACCTGGCTATGAAGCGGGCTGGCGCCGCGACCAAAAGCGCCAACCGCATCACGCTCCTGCGCGACACCGATGGCGACGGCATTGCGGATGTGCGCACGACGTTCGCGGAAGGCCTCAATTCGCCCTTCGGCATGACGCTGTCCAAAGGCAAACTCTTTGTCGCGAATACCGACGCGCTCGTCGCTTTCCCCTACTCCAATGGCCAGACCCGAGTCAGCACGTCGCCGGAAAAGATCATCGACTTGCCGGCCGGGGACCTCAACCATCATTGGACCAAGGACGTGATCGCAACTCCGGATGGACGCAAGCTCTATGTCACCGTTGGTTCCAACAGCAACGTTGGAGAAAACGGCATAGCCGCCGAGAAGAACCGCGCCGCTGTCCTTGAAGTGGATCGGTCTACCCGCCGCACTCGGGTCTTCGCCTCGGGCCTGCGCAACCCGAACGGGCTCTCCTGGAATCCTGAGACTGGCCAGCTTTGGGTCGCCGTGAACGAGCGTGACGAGATCGGCGACGACCTTGTGCCGGATTACATGACCTCGGTTCGTGACGGCGCTTTCTACGGTTGGCCCTACAGCTACTACGGACAGAACGTCGACGAACGCGTCAAGCCGCAGCCCCCCGATCTCGTGGCGGCAGCGATCAAGCCCGATTACGCCCTGGGCTCTCATACCGCCTCGCTGGGACTGACCTTCTCCAAAGGCGCGCGGCTCGGTCCGGCCTACGGCAACGGCGCCTTCGTCGGCCAGCACGGCTCGTGGAATAGAAGCGTGCATAGCGGCTACAAGGTCATCTTCGTGCCGTTCCATGGTGGCAAACCGAGCGGTCCTCCGGAAGATGTGCTCACTGGCTTCATCGGGCGTAATGACGAGGCGATGGGCAGGCCGGTCGGCGTCGCTATCGATCAGACTGGCGCACTGCTCGTCGCCGACGACGTCGGTAATGTCATCTGGCGGGTCCGCCGGGCGAATGGCCGTTGAGCGCAGGTGGCCTTTCTGATTCCGATCTCACCAGCCTTCGGCTACATTCGGCGGAGGCGGATATCCTAAACAATTAGCTAGCAGCACGCCCGAAGATAGTCGTGTCAAACATGCTTGCGCCCGCCTGCCTCGCGGAACCAGCTGTCAGGATAGGGATACCACCAGCCCTGAATCTCCGGTCTGTGGTCGATGATGACCATCTTCGAGCGGCGGAATGCATCCAGACCCTGGCGGCCGAGCTCGCGGCCGAGGCCCGAAGCCTTCCAGCCCCCGAACGGCAACGCGTCATTGTCTATCAGCGGATTGTTGACCCAGACCATGCCGGCCTCGAGCCGCTCCGCGGCCTCATGCGCTTCGGCTAGATCGGTGGTGAAGACCGAGGCGCCGAGACCGAAGGGGCTGTCGTTGGCAAGCTCTATCGCCTGGTTGAAATCCTTGACCCGGCAGATTGCGGCGACCGGCCCGAAACACTCTTCGCGCACGATTGCCATATCGGCGGTGATGCCGGTCAGGATGGTCGGCTCGTAGAACCAGCCTACATTATGTGCCGGCGGAATGCGTCCGCCGGTGATCGCTTTGGCACCGCTGCGGATTGCATCGTCGACCAGCCGGATGACCTTCGCACGCGCGGCCTCGCTGACCAGCGGTCCGATCTCGGTTTTGTCGAGGCCGTTGCCGATACGCAGCGCGCGCGTTTTCTCGGCAAACAGATCGACGAAGCGGTCGTGAACGGCATCAACCACGAAGAACCGTTCGGCCGAAGTGCAGACCTGGCCAGTGAGATGGAAGGCAGCCGTGACGCTGCCGGCAGCCGCCACGTCCAGTGGGGCGTGTTGGCTGATGATCAGGGGATCGCTGCCGCCGGCCTCGATAACGCAAGGCTTCATGCGCTCTGCACATGCGACGGCGACAGCCTTGCCGGCGGCGACCGAACCGGTGAAAGCAACCGCATGCGTGCGGTCCGAGGCGATCAGCGCCTGCGCCGTTGCTGCTCCGCCTGGCATGCAGGAAACCAGGCCCTTCGGCAGGGAGCGGAACACGGTCATGTAATCCAGCGTCGACAATGTTGTCGCTTCGGCGGGCTTGATCACGCAGGCATTGCCGGCGGCAAGCGAGGCGGCGACGGTCCAGCACATCAACAGGATCGGAAAATTGTAAGGCATGATGTGCACCGACGTGCCGTAGGGCTCGTAGCGGGCATACTGGAACGAACCGGCCTGCGTCGTGCCGGCGATCTTGCCGGCGTCGTCACGCGCCATTTCGGCGTAATAGCGGAAGATCGGCGCGCAATTGGCGATCTCGCCGATCGCCTCCGGATAGGGTTTGCCCATCTCGCGCACCATCAGCTCGGCGCAGTGCGTGAAGTCGGCCGCCTCGATGGCGTTGGCGACGGCGTGCAGATGCCGGGCACGGCTCTTGGCGTCGAGCTTTTTCCAGGCCGTTTGCGCCTTGGTCGCTGCGGTGAGCACGGCGTCGATCTCGCCGTCGCTGGCTGCGGTGATCGCGCCGACGGTTTCGAGCGTCGCCGGATCGATCACCGGTTTTGCCGCACCGGTCATTGGCCGATAATCCGGATTGACGAAGAAGGTCGGCCGGTCAGGTGAAAAGTCCATTCTGTCCTCCCGTGTGCACGGAACCTTTTTGAGAATTCACCCTGCCGAGACAGGCGGCGTGGTTTTCGAGAACCGAAGCGGAGCGGAGATTAAAGTCCATGAGCATCGGAAGCGGAGAAAACGGCGTCACGTGTCCGGTAGGGTAGAATTATCGTGAAGGTTCAGCGGATCATGTAGACTTTCTTGATGGTCTCGTGGACGGTGCAGACGCCTTTCCAGTCCTGCGGAAAGAACGCTGCGGTGTCCGGTTCGATCTCGATCACCTCGCCGGATTCGTGGACATAGGTGCAGCGTCCCTCGAGGAAATGGCAGAACTCATCGCGGGTGACGTGGCAGTGCCATTTGCCCGGCGTGCAGACCCACAGTCCGCATTCGGAGCGGCCCTCCGGCCCCTTGTGCAGCAGCTTGCCGGAACTGCGGGATTCGCCGTCGATCAGGGTGGGGATGACGCCCCAGTCGACCAGGTCGGTGAGGGCGAGCGGCGATTTCATGATCGGTGTCGGCATGTCGGGAGCTCCAGTGGCCGGCTTTAGGCCAGCATGTAAACGTTGCGGATGGTCTCGTGGACGGTGCATTCGCCGGTCCAACCGGCCGGGAACATGACAACCGTGGCGGCGGATACCTCGATCACCTCGCCGTCGACCGATCTGTAGGTCGCACGGCCGGCAACGAAATGGCACAATTCGTCGCGCGGAATCGCCAGCCGCCAGCGACCGGGCGTGCAGACCCAGATGCCGGATTCCGGCTGGTTGTTCGGCCCTTTGTGCACCAGCCTGCCGGTGGAGTGCGAAGCGCCTTCCAGCGCGTCGGGCTGGGTGCCCCAGTCGACGAGGTCGGTGCGGGTCGAGGCTTGGTGGAGGTGTGGGGCAGAGATCACAGCAATTTCTCCAGCAAAGCAGCCGCTTTCTCCGGGCCGTTCTGCGACTGCATCTGGGCCGACGTCTTGGCCAGCTTGGCCCTGATTGCCGGGTCGGTCAGGCAGGTTTCGATCCTGGCGATGAGCTCGGCGTCGCTCCAGTCGTAGCGCGGCATGCCGAAGCCGTGGCCGGTCTCCTCGACCCGCGTCGCATTGTCGTGGCCGTCCCAGACGTAGGGCATGATGATCGCCGGCTTGCCGAAATACAGGCACTCGGTGAACGAATTGTTGCCGCCATGATGGATCATCGCATCGACCTGCGGGATGACCGATGGCTGCGGGAACCAGCTCTCGACGATGACGTTTTCGGGCACTTGCGCGTACTGCTCCTTGTAGCCGCCGACATTGACCAGCGCCCGGTAGCGCGTCTTGCCCAACGTTGCGACGATGCGCTTCAGCAGATCGACATCGCCGGCGCCAAGGCTGCCGAAGGAAACATAGAGCAGCGGCCCGTCATTATTCTTCGCAAAAACCGGCACGATGTAGGGCTTCTCCTGCCGCACGCAGCCTTCCAGATATTGGAATTTTGCCGGGTCGAGCGGATAGCGGCGCTTGAACTTCGCCGCCTCGGGATAGAGCAGCAGATTGAGGTACGGCGAGGCCTCGAAGAACTGGCCGATCGGATACGGCGCTTCGTTGTTCGCTTTCAAAAACGCATTGAAGTCGTCATGGATCGGCTTGATGACGGCGTTGAAATGGTCGCGGTAACGCCGATGGCAGGCGTGGTCGTTCTCGCCGCAGCCGGACAGATGTGGCGGGATGTCCTCGTCCTCGATCTCGTTTTCCGAGCAGGAGATGACGCGCACCCAGGGCTTGCCATACTGCTTGATTGCCGGGAACAGGATGACGTTGTCGACGCAGATGACATCAGGCTTGATCGTCGCAAGCACGCCAGGCAGATCCTTCTCAGCCCATTTGGCGCTGTCGACGATCGCCGTCCAGCAATCCTTCACGTAATTGTCGACCTGGTCGTAGGGCGATTTGCGGAAGTTCGGGATGTGGCCGTTGATGAAGTCTTCCCAGAACTTGGCCATCTGTTCCGGCGGCATCGGCTCGGACAGGTTCACCGGATGAGCCTCGAAGCCGTAGCCCTTGTAGACGTCGACGAAACCGGGGTCCGACAGGAACACCGCTCTGTGGCCGCGCGCCTCGATCGCCTGGGCTATGCCGACGGAATTGAGCGCGGGGCCATAGGCGGCCTCCGGAAAGAACGCGATCGTCTTCTGCGCCATGAGAGGTTCTCCTTCGATCAATCCGCGAAAATTCTGACGTCAGCCGCATCCCAGCCGAGCTCGACTGTATCGCCCGACGAGACCGGGCGGCGGTCGGCGGCGTCGGCGGTGACGCGCACCAGGAACGGCTTTGGCGACAGGGCGGTGCGGACGTGCAGCTGCAGATCGAGTCCCTGATAGGCCAGCGCCTCGACCGCGCCGAAGATACGGTTGGCCGTTTCTGCCGACGGGAACAGCCGGATGCGTTCGGGCCGCACTGAAGCTACCGCCGCAGCGCCGGGCGAAATTGTTGCGGGAACATCGCCGGCGATCCGCACGCCGTTGCTTGCCAGCACGCCGTCGCCGGCGGCTTTGCCCGGTACGAAATTCATGACGCCGATGAAGTCGGCGACGAAACGGTCCCCCGGGTGCTCGTAGACCGCATGGGGTGTATCGCATTGCAGCAGCTTGCCGTCCCTGAGCACTGCCATACGGTCGGCCATGACGAGCGATTCCTCCTGATCGTGGGTGACGATGACGAAGGTGATGCCGACCTCGTGCTGCAGCCGCTTCAGCTCCAGTTGCATGGCCCCGCGCAATTTCTTGTCGAGCGCGCCAAGAGGTTCGTCGAGCAGAAGCAGCCGTGGTCGCTTGACCAGCGCTCGGGCAAGCGCGACGCGCTGCTTCTGCCCGCCGGACAATTGCTCCGGCTTGCGGTCGGCGAAGGCAACGAGTTCGGTCGTCGCCAAAATGGCGTCGACAAGGGAGCGGATTTCCTTTGCAGGCAAGCGTTCCATTTCGAGGCCGTAGGAAACATTGGCCCTGACGCTCATATGCGGAAACAGCGCATAGGACTGGAACATCAGATTGACCGGCCGCTTATTGGGCGGGGTCCTGCCGATGTCGCGGCCGTCGAGCAGGATGCGCCCGTCATTGGGCGTCTCAAAGCCGGCCAGCATGCGCAGCAGCGTTGTCTTGCCGCAGCCCGAAGGTCCAAGCAAGGCGAAGAATTCGTTCTCGCGGATATCCAGCGAAATGCCGTCGACCGCCGTCACCCGGCCGAACTTCTTCGACACGTTGTCGATCGCCAGCAGCGTGCGGGGCTCGTTCATTGGCCGATCACCCCACGGTTGAGCCGCTGCGACAGGGTCAGCGCGGTGATTGAGACCGCCATGACGATAGTCGCCAAGGCATTGATCTCCGGCGTGATGCCGAAGCGAATCATCGAATAGATCTGCATCGGCAGCGTGGTCGAGGCGCGGCCGGCGCCGGCGGTGAAGAAGGCGATGATGAATTCGTCGACCGAAAGGGTGAAGGCGAGCAGCGCGCCGGCGACGACGGCAGGCAGGATCACCGGCAACGTCACCCGCCGAAATGTCGTGAGCGCGGAAGCACCGAGATCGGCAGAGGCCTCGACGATCGACCAGTCGAAGCTTTTCAGCCGCGCGCGCACCACGGAGCAGACGAAGGCGAGATTGAAGACGACATGGGCCAGGATGATGGTGTGCAGGCCCAAGGTGAGATCAAGCATCGAGAAGAAGCTGAGCAGCGCGATCGCCAGCACGATGTCGGGAATGATCATCGGCGCAAAGATCAGCGCCTCGAGACCTTTGCCGTATTGCCGGCGTATTTCGACGCCGATCGCCAGCAGCGTGCCGAGCAGCGTGGCGATGGCGGTCGAGACAAGCGCCACGATCAATGTGTTGAGCGCGGCAGAAAGGATTGCGGCGTTTCCGATTAGCGAGACATACCATTTCAGCGAAAAGCCCGACCAGACGGTCGGCAGCCCGCCTTGGTTGAACGACAGCGCCACCAGCACGGCGATCGGGATGTAGAGGAAGGCCAGGACCAGTGAAAGCACGAGCCAGAGCGCGCGCCTCGTGGCGAGGGAGCGCTCAGCCATCGGCGCCTCCTCTCGCTTCGGCGGTACGGCCCGAGGCGCGATCAGCAGCCAGGGCCTGCGCCGTCAGCACCAGCAGCATGATGGCGATCAGCACCATTGCCAGTGCCGCACCGAAGGGCCAGTCATTGGCGGTCAGGAACTGCTCGTAGACGACATTGCCGATCATCTGGAAGCGCCCACCGCCGAGCAGAGCAGGGGTCACGAAATTGCCGATCGACAGCACGAAGACGAAAACAGCACCGGCGGCGATACCCGGCACGGTCACTGGCAGGATGACCCGGCGAAATGTGGTCACGGCCGACGCGCCGAGATCGCGCGAGGCCTCTGCGAGCTCCGGATTGAGCCGCGACAGCGGCGCGTAGCAGGCCAGGATGACGAAGGGCAGATAGTTGTAGACCAGACCGGCGATGACGGCGCCTTCGGTATAAAGCATCGACGGCGGCTCGCCGGTGTAGCCGAACCAGCGCAGCAGTTGTGTGATCAGCCCTTCGCGGTTGAGCAGCACGATCCAGGCATAGGTACGGATCAGGTAGTTGGACCAGAAGGGCAAGACGGCAAAGAACAGAAACACCGGCTGCCGTTGCCGGGGTGCTGCCGCGATCGCATAGGCGGCGGCATAACCGATCACCACCGCGACCAGGGTTGCCGTGCCGGCAATGCGCGCCGAATTGAGGAAGATGCCGGCATAGAGCGGGTCGAACACCAGCCCGAAATTCTCCAGCGTGAAAGTGTAATCGATGCCGCCATAGATGCCGCGCCGAAAGAAGGCGAGCGCCAGCACCAGCGCGCATGGCACGACCATCAAGGCGGTGAGCCAGGCCAGCGCCGGCGTCATCAGCAAGAATGAGCGAAGTCTTGTTTGGGACAAGATTGCGGTACCGCATTCAACGGTCGGCGGCGAAAACCCCGCCGTCGACCGGGATTTCTGATTTTGATGTCGGTTATTGCGCGGCCTTGATTTCGCTGACGATCTTCGAGTAGTCGCGTTGGGCATCGCCGACATCGCGCAACTGCTCGAACTTGACCAACGCTGCCACCGGCATGCTCATATTGGGAAATTTGGCGAGAAAATCCGCCGGCAGGCTTTCCATGGCCGGCTTGTTCGGTACCTTGTAGTCGATGTTCTGGGCCGCCCAGGCGTGGTTCTTGGCGTCCAGCATGAAGTTGATGAACTGGAAGGCGGCGTCCTTGTTGGCCGATGCCTTCATCACGACCATCGTATCGACCCAGAGATCCGAGCCTTCTTTCGGTATGGTGTATTTAATTTGTGGATTCTCGGCGATCCCGTAATTGCACCAGCCATCCCAGGCCTGAACCATCAGCGCCTCGCCCGAGACCAGCTTTGAATAAAAGGTCGTGTCGTCATAGGCCAGCAAGGTCTTCTTGGCCGAGATCAGCAAGTCCTTGACTTCGCCGAGCTTTGCCGGATCGGTCTCGTTCACCGAATAGCCCTTGGCGAGTTGGCCGGCGGCAAGCAGCCAGCGGTCGGTCGCCAGCATCGTCGTCTTGCCCTTGAGCGCATCGGACGGGGCGAGAAGGTCGTTCCAGCTGACCGGCTCCGCCTTCACCAGATCCGAACGGTAGCAAAGGCCGGTGGTGCCCCAAGTGTAGGGCACGGAAAAATTGTTGCCGGCGTCGTGCGGCAGCTTCGCCGCCTCGGGATAGAGATTAGCGAGGTTAGGGATCTTGGCATGGTCGATCGCCTCGATCAGGCCGAGCTTGTTCAGCACTTCGGCGAAGGGCGAGGAGACGAAGACCACGTCATAGCCCTTGCCGCCGGACGCGACGAGCTTGCCCATGATCTCCTCGTTAGTGGCGTGAACCACGACTTCACCGGAGACACCGGTCGCCGCCTTGAAAGCTTTCATGGCATCCGGCGCCATGTAGCCGTCCCAGTTGGAGATAACGAGGTCGGAGGCAGCCGCCGGCGCTGACAGCGCCAGGCCAAGGCCAAGTGCGATCAAGGACTTCCTTAACGGACGGTGCCGCAGGTGGGTGGTGGTCATGACAGACTCCCATTCTGGTTGATCATCGAACTAGTCGTCGGACCAGCGCCTGCAGCCGTAGCCGCTTTGATCCTGTTCCCCGGTCTTTTATTGCCGATTGATCTCACAGTACTATTGCAGAAAAAAGTACGTCAATCCATAATTTGTCAAACTACGGTGAATCCCGGCCGATCGCATCCGCAAGGGCAATCGGCCAAATCTCAGCCGCCAAATCCTTCACGAGAATTGCCATGCAAGTTGCAGCTCGACGTCCCCGTACCAACCATCTCGACCTTGCACAGCGCATTCTCGATGTGGCCCGGAAACGCGGCTTTGAACCCGGCGCTCATCTCCCGGAGCAGCAGATCGCTTCGCTCTGCAACGTATCCCGAACTCCGGTGCGGGCCGCGCTGCGTCTGCTCACTGAAAAAGGCGTGGTTCGATGGGAGGCTGAGTCCGGCTATCGCTTGGCGGTAGACCTCACGAGCCAGGCGACCGTCGCCGCCGACCTGCCGAGCGCCGAGGAGGATGAACTTGCCGACATGATCCTGCGAGACCGCTCGGCGCGCCGACTGGACCAGACGGTCACCGTCGGCGCGCTGATGCGACGGTATAATGCCGAGCGCAGGACGGTACTAAAATCGCTGAAGAAACTGGCCGAGGAAAATCTTCTGGACCGCGCGCCGGGGCAGTCCTGGCTTTTCAGGAGAGCGCCGGACGATCTTGGCGCACAAGGGGAGAGCTATGAATTCCGGCTGTTGCTGGAACCCGCCGCCCTTCTGGCGCCTGGATTCCGGCTGGATGGGACGCGCGCGGCAGCCTTGCGACAGGGCATGGAAATGCTGCTGGCTCTGCCCGACGCGGCATTCGATTCCAGAGAGTTCCAACGGCTGGACATCGATTTTCACGGGATGATCGCCGGTGGCTCCGCCAACCGCTTCGTCGCCGAGGCGTTGGCCGATCATCTCAGGCTGCGCCGGCTGCCGGGAACGTATGCCGGCGTCAATGTCTTCCGGCTGAAGCAATCATTGCGCGAGCATCTGACCATACTCGACCATCTGGAGAGCCAGCAGTACGAGGTTGCAGCCGATCTGCTTCGGGTCCATCTGCGGCTTTCACGCAGCCAGCGACCGCAGGCGGCTAGTCGCGGGGCGCCCGCGCTGTTCGGCATGATCAGCCGGCCGGAATAACGAGGATCATGCGCAAAGGCAGCCCGACCATCGCACTGTTTCCGGAAGCGAGCTTCGGCGCTGCGCTGAATTGCGTTGGCATAGCGCAGGCCCTGCGCGCTCGTGGCGCCCGTCCGGTGTTCATCTGCCATGCCGGCTTTTCTGGCGTGTTCGCCGACTATGGGTTTCAGGAATACCAGTTGCCGACTGACGATCCGTTGACCGACAGCGAACGCCAGAGCTACTGGCAGGCCTTCGTGCGCCGTCATCTGCCGCATTTCAGGCTGAGCCCCATCGATCAGCTCGAAACCTACGTTGCCCCGACCTGGCAAGCAATCGTAGACACTGCGGTCAACGCCGAGGCGCCGCTGCGCCAATTGCTGGCGCGGCTGAAGCCGGACGCCGTGGTGCTCGACAACGTCGTCATGTTCCCGGCATTGGCGACAGCCGGCTGCCCGTGGGTGCGCGTCGTCTCCTGCGCCGAAACCGAGCTTCCCGATGCCAATGTGCCACCCTATCTGTCCGGTCTCGCCGCCGACGACCCGAGCCGCGCGGCGTTCGAGGCGCGCTACCTGGCAGCGGTCGCTCCGGCCCATGACCGCTTCAATCGGCTTCGGACCGACGCCGGTCTTGCGCCCTTGCCGACGGGTCTTTTTCTGGAACCTTCGCCCGCCCTCAATCTGCTGCTGACCCCAACGATTGTGCGAAGGCAGCGCGCCGAGCCGCTCGACCCTGCCAGCTTCGTCTATCTCGAAGGCTGCGTTCGCTCGGAAGGGCCGTTCGACGTGCCGGTTTTTCCGCGCGATGGCGGACCGCTGGTTTATGTCAGTTTCGGTAGTCTTGGCGCCATGGATGTCGGCCTGATCCAGCGGATGCTCGCCGTTTTCGACAGGCTGCCGGCCCGCTTCATTGTCAATGCCGGAGGTCTGCGCGACAGCTATCGCGCCGTTCCGGACAATGTCTATCTCGATGCCTGGTTTCCACAGCCTTCGGTCGTGGCGAAATGCGACCTCTTCATTCATCATGGTGGCAACAACAGCTTTTGCGAAGCACTGCGTTTCGGTGTGCCGTCGCTGGTCATGCCCTATTGCTGGGACGGGCATGACAATGCGCAACGTGCCGAGGAAACCGGCGTCGGGCGCCACATCAGCCGCGATGGCTGGACGGAAGACGAATTGGAGCGAAGCATTCTTGGCCTGATGGCCGATGCTGCAATGCGCGCACGCCTCCGGGAGAATGCAGTGCATATGGCGCTGACACCCGGAACGGACGTGGCTGCCGAAGCCATTCTCGCTCTTGCAAGGACCCGACCTGATGCTTGACACCACAACAACGGATGCCTCGACCATGAACGGCACCAACGACCCGAAAGACTGGTTGGCCGCTCACGCTGTCAGCGAGGTCGAGTGCCTGGTGCCCGACATGAACGGCGTGCTGCGCGGCAAGGCCCTGCCAGCGGCCAAGTTCCTCAAGGCGATCGAGGACCGAGCACTCTATCTGCCGAGCAGCGCGTTCCTGGTCAGCATCGACGGCCGCTATTCCGGTTCCGTCGACGAGGGGTTCGCCTACCAGGACCCCGACATGCGGATGGTGCCGGATGTCGCAACACTCTGTCTGGCGCCCGGTGGCGGGCCAGGCAAGGCCTATGTCTTCGCCGATGCGTTCCACATGGACGACCGGCCGTGGATGGCTTCGCCGCGGCACGTGTTGCGGGCCGTGCTCGATCTATATCGCCAGCGCGGCTGGCGGGCGGTGGTGGCGCCGGAGCTTGAATTTTATCTCACCGCGCCCAATCCCGATCCCGACAGGCCGGTGACGGCGCCGGTCGGGCGCAATGGCCGCTCCGAAAGCGTGCAGCATCCCTATGACATGGCGGCACTGGAGCAATTCGAGCCGGTGATCCGGCGCCTCTATGACTATGCTGCGGCAGCCGGACTGCCGCTCGACACGCTCATCCATGAATCGGGCACGGCCCAACTGGAGATCAATTTCCTGCATGGCGACGCGCTGCCGCTGGCAGACAAGGTGTTGCTGTTCAAGCGAATGACGCGCCAGGCCGCGCAGGAATGTGGCATGCAGGCGACCTTCATGGCCAAACCGATAGCTGCACAAGCCGGCAGCTCAATGCATCTCCACATGTCTGTCGTCGACGAGGCCGCCAACACGCTGTTTGCCGGGCGTGACGGCGCCGACACCGAGATGTTCCGGCATTTCATCGGCGGCCTGCAGAAATACATTCCCAAGGTGATGCCGCTGTTTGCGCCGAACGTGAATTCGTTCCGCCGCATCCGGCCGAACCACAGTGCACCCGCCAACATCGAGTGGTCGCACGACAACCGCTCCTGCGGCCTGCGTGTGCCGGCCGGCGGGCGCACCGCGCGGCGCGTGGAAAATCGGCTGCCCGGCGCCGATGCCAATCCCTATCTGGCGATAGCCGGCTCGCTGCTTTGCGGTTATCTCGGCGTCGAGGAGAAGATCGCTCGTTCGACGGAAGCGTCGGGCAATGCCTATCGCAGCAGGAGCACGCTGCCCAAAACCATGGAAGAGGCGCTCGACCGCTTCGCTGCGTGCGATCCGGTTCGGGCGGTGCTCGGCGAGGATTTCTTCCAGACCTATTTGCGCGTCAAGAGCGTTGAGCTCGACCTGTTCCAGAGCGTCGTCACCTCTTGGGAACGCGACCATCTGCTGCTCAAGGTGTGATGATGGGCTTCAATTCTGGGGGCTTCAACTCCGGCCTGGATATCGGCAAATCCTACTATGTCGCGACGGCCAATCCGGCTCCGGACCATCCGGCGCTGCAGGGCGACGTCGACGCCGATCTGGTGGTGGTCGGCGGCGGTTGTACCGGCCTCTCCGCAGCCTTTCATGCAGCCGAACGCGGCCTGAAGGTGGTGCTGCTCGA
The DNA here is from genome assembly GCF_040321335.1 of Mesorhizobium sp. M0437. Lineage (NCBI taxonomy): Bacteria > Pseudomonadati > Pseudomonadota > Alphaproteobacteria > Hyphomicrobiales > Phyllobacteriaceae > Mesorhizobium > Mesorhizobium sp. M0437. Next base: position 132,498 of record NZ_JAMYRK010000004.1, on the reverse strand, counting down.
AGGCGGCAAGATCGGCTGGGGGGCGTCGGGGCGCAATGGCGGCCAGATGATCCCCGGCCTGCGCAAGGGCGCCAAGGGGCTGGTCAAGCTATATGGGCCGGAACGGGGGAGGGCGCTGTTCGATCTCGCCTTCGAGGCGCGGGCCCTCGTGCTCGGTCTGATCGAGCGCCATGCCATCGATTGCGACCTCAGGCTCACCGGCCATCTGGCTGGTGCGGTCAACGGTTCCGACCTGCGCGACCTCGAAGAAGAGGCCGAGTGCCTTTCTACGGTGATGAACTTTCATGATGTCGAGATGCTGTCGGCAGCGCAGGCGCGCGGAATGGTGAACACACCTTATCACGGCGCGATGTACGAGAAGCTCGGTGGCCATATGCATCCGCTGAACTACACGCTCGGTCTTGCTCGCGCCGCGGCTGCGGCGGGCGTCACCATCCACGAGAATTCGGTGGCGCTGCGGCTGGAGCGGGAAGCTTCCCCCCGGGTTTCGACGGCCAAAGGCTCGGTCCGGGCCAGGCATGTCGTACTGGCCGGCGATGCGCTGCTCCACGGGCTTGAGCCGCGCGTCAACAGCCGCATCATGCCGGTCGGCAACTACATCATCGCCACCGAGCCGCTGGGCGACACGAGCGACGTCATCCCAAGCAATGTGGCCGTCTCCGACACGCGCTTCGTCGTCAATTACTACCGGCTGTCGGCGGATGGACGCCTGCTGTTCGGCGGCGGCGAGCGCTATACGCCGTCGCCGCCCGCCGACATTGCCGGCTTCGTGCGGCCGCACATGGAAAACACCTTTCCGCAATTGCGCGGCCGCCGCATCGATCACGCCTGGGGCGGGCTGGTCTCGGTGACGACATCGCGCCTGCCGCATGTCGGTCGCTATGGCGACGTCTATTTTGCGCATGGCTATTCGGGCAAGGGGGTGATCCTGTCGACGCTGTCGGGCAAGCTGCTCGCTGAGGCGATCACCGGTGATGCTTCGCGGCTCGATCTGTTTTCGACCCTAAGCCCGCTGCCGTTCCCCGGCGGCACGGCGCTGCGCGGCCCGCTCTATGTGCTCGGCATGCTTTGGTACGCAATGCGTGACCGCATCAAACATTGAGCGCAGGCATGCGCAATGAGGCCGAGCGCCGCCACCAAGCGATTAACGGCTGATTTCGCGGCGGCGTCCGACTTGATCGATGCTTGAACATGGTCCGCAGGCAATGGTCGCGAGTCGGTTCGTGCCCTGCTCCCGAAGCCTGAGCGCCGATAGACCTGCCTGCTATTTCCTCAGCTAATAGATCGATATGATTGCAGGATTAACTGTTTCATAGCCCAGGCGCGGCTCCGATTTGTCTTTCGAAATCGCGCTGGAGACAGTTCCGGTTGAACTGCAATCCAATTTTGTTTCCCTGTTTTTCTTGATCGTGCTGCCCGACAGGTCGGCGCCGGCCGACGTTACTTCTGTACTGACCACTCTCTTTTTCTCGTGCGCAATGGCGGCGGTGGATACGGCCATCACAATTGCCGCGCAAACAATCGTCAATCTCATTGTTTCCCCCTTAGAGCACCGCAAAAATGTGGTCGACTGCCTTGAGACGCCGGCGAAGACGGTACTCGCGCTTAGCCGGCCCATGCAGCTTCCGACTGCACAAGATTGTAACTACATTAGCTGCAGCGCAAGTAACCATTTCGGACTAGGGAACGGGTTCCCTTCAATCGAAAGCGTTGGGCTGCCGGCGAAAAAGCAGGCGTTTTAGCCGTTCTCGCCGCCGAGCGCCTTCCAATTTTGGGACAGAGGTTGGCTGATGCCCCTAAACTCACGGCTACGCATTGGTTGGATCTATGCAGCGACAAGGCCAACCTTGGCAAAGCCTCTACATGGTCACCTTCGGGCAGCACCAGTCTTGGAATTCACGCCCTCAAGCAAGGCGAGCAGGCCTTTCAGAATTTCGATTGGCGGCGGCGGACAACCTGGAATGTGCAGATCGACAGGCAAGGCCTCGGACACTCCGCACACCACCGCATAGCTGCTGGAGAAACAGCCGCCATTGCCTGCGCAATCTCCCAGTGCGACCACCCATTTTGGGTTGGGGGTTGCGTCGTAGGTCAGCTTCAATGCCTCGCGCATGTTTTTTGTGACCGGCCCGGTGACGAGCAGTACATCGGCATGGCGCGGTGATGCGACGAACCGGATCCCAAAACGCTCGATGTCATAGAAGGCGTTGTTCAGCGCGTGCATCTCAAGTTCGCAGCCGTTGCAGGAACCGGCATCGACCGCCCGGATCGACAGGCTTCGCCCCAATCGTTTGTGAGCAGCCCCATCGAGCGCGCGTGCGAGTTCGTCGACTGCCGCGCTGCTTGCCAACGGCGGACGCTCGGTGAGAGGGGGGCGTATCAGGCTTTCAAAAAGAAGCTTGCGCATGACAGCGTGCCTTCAGAGATCATGGCCCGAATAAGAGCAGTTGAACGATTTGTTGCACAGCGGAAAGTCGGCAACGATGTTTCCTTCGATCGCCGCTTCAAGGAGCGGCCACTGAAACCATGACGGATCACGGAGGTGACAGCGCTCGACCAAGCCGCCCTTGCCAATGCGCAGCCAGGCCAGAATGTCGCCGCGAAAACCTTCGACGAGCGCCATGCCTTCATGCGATCGGTTTGTCTGCGCGAAATCGACGCGGATCGGTCCGTCTGGCAGTTGTCGCAGGACTTGTTCGATCAGGGACAGGCTCTGTTCGACCTCGTGGATACGAATCCATACACGGGCGTTCACATCGCCTTCCTGGAGGAGAGGTACATCGAAGGCGAGTTCGCCATAGGGTGGATAAGCGAGATTGCGTCGGGCATCGAAGTCCCGACCGGAGGCCCGGCCAACGTAGCCTCCGGCGCGATATTGACGAGCGAGTTCCACCTTCAGCCGGCCAGTTGCGACAGTCCGATCCTGCAGCGACGCCGTGTTGTCGTAGAGCTCGACCAGCGCGGGAAACCGCTGCCTGATCTCTGCGATCAGGGACCTGAGCGCTGTCGTGCCCTCATCGCTCAGGAAGCTTGCCACGCCTCCGGGCACGATGCAGTCGCGCATCAAACGGTGACCGAAGGCAGCATCGCTTGCCCGCAATACGCGCTCACGCAGCACCCCACAGTGGGCATGCATGAGCGCGAAGGCGGCATCATTGCAGATTGCGCCGATGTCGCCCAGATGATTGGCCAGGCGCTCCAACTCGGCCATGAGCGCTCGCAGCCAGACCGCGCGTGGGGGAACCTGGACACCCAGCGCCGCCTCGACCGCGCGGGCAAAAGCGAGGGAGTATGCCACGGTACTGTCGCCAGAGGTTCTGCCCGCCAATTTGGCTGCACGGTCGATGTCGGACCCCGCCATCAGGCCTTCTATACCCTTGTGCGCGTATCCGAGGCGCTGCTCCAGCCGGACGACCGTTTCACCGCTCGCCGTGAACCGGAAATGGCCCGGCTCGATGATGCCGGCATGCACGGGCCCGACTGGGATCTGATGCAGGCTCTCCCCCTCGGCAGGCAGGAAACTGTACGGGAAGGCAGTCGCAGCAGACGTCCGGACGCGGGTACTCAACGGATAGCTGACACCCCAGTGGCCATGATCAAGCCACCGTCTCATATCAGGCGCGCCTTGTGGCAGGAGCCCGAACAGGTCAGCAGCCGCACGTTCGAGCCGCAATGCGGGCGGATGCAGCCGGCCGACCGATGGGTAGCGGCCACTGGGGCATTCCAGGCTGACGACGCCGATGTCCCCGGCGCTTTCATCGAGAAGTGCCATGTGGACGGCGCCTGGCTCACCCCATAGGCCGAGCAAGCTCCAGTGGCCCTCGGCCAGTTGCTCGACGGCAAAGCCCCATTTTTTCGGAGTCACCACGGCGCGCGACCACGGGAAATGATTTTCGACACGTTGGCCAGCAAGGATGAGGTCGATCAGCGCGGGCATGCTCTTTCTCTCCTCTGCTCACCCCAGGATACTTGCGACGTGCTGGAACCATGTGACCAGCGGTGGCGGCAGATAGATGCCGGCGGCAAACACCAACGCCAAGTGGGAATACATCGGAATGTAGGACGCCTCGGCGGGTGCAGTGCTGCCGCGCGGTTCGCCGAAAGCGACGCCGGTCAGTCGAAGCAGCAGGGCGCCGAAACCGAGCAGAATCCCGAAAACCAAGGGCATCGCCAAAAGAGGGTGTCTTGCAAATGTCGAACTCACGACCAGGAATTCGCTCATGAAGATACCGAGCGGAGGGAGGCCGGCAATGGCAACGACGCCGATGACGAGCGCCCAGCCAAGGGCAGGATGTGTTTCCGTCAGTCCCCGGATTTCGGCGATGTTCTGTGTCCCCTTGACCTGGGCAATGTGGCCGACCGTGAAAAAGATCGCCGACTTGGTCAGGCTGTGCATGACCATGTGCAGCAGCCCGGCAAAATTGGCGAGCGGGCCTCCTATGCCGAAGGCGAACACGATGATGCCCATGTGCTCGATCGAGGAGTACGCGAACAGGCGTTTGATGTCGCGGCGGCGGTAGAGCATGAAGGCCGCGAAGACAAGCGACGTCAGTCCCATCGTGATCATCAATGGCCCAGGTGCGATCGCTTCCGGGCTTGCCGCGAGCAATAGCTTGAAGCGCAGCACGGCATAGAGTGCGACGTTTAACAGCAAGCCCGACAGCACTGCGGAAATCGGCGTTGGACCCTCAGCATGCGCGTCTGGCAGCCAGGCATGTAAGGGCGCAAGGCCGACCTTCGTCCCGTAGCCGAGCAGCAGAAAGATGAAGGCGACATTGAGCAGAGCCGGATCGAAGCGCGCGGCGTGAGCGATGAGCACCGTCCAGACCATCGCATTCGTCCCCTCGCCAACAACCGGCTGTGCAGCCATGTAGACGAGGATGGTGCCGAACAGTGCGAGCGCGATGCCGACGCTGCCCAGAATGAAATATTTCCAGGCTGCCTCCAGCGCTTCGTGCGTGCGGTAGATGCCGACCATGAGCACGGTGGTCAGCGTGGCAAGCTCCACCGCCACCCACATCAAGCCAATATTGTTGGACACGAACGCCAGGTTCATGCCGAACATCATGACCTGGTACATTGCGTGATAAAACCGCAAGTTCGGGACTGTCAGCCGCCCGGTCTCCAGTTCGTGGGCAATGTAGGAAGCGCTGAAGACGCTGGTGGTGAAGCCGACGAATGTGTTGAGCACGATGAAGACGATATTGAGATCGTCGACGAGCAGATACTGCCCAGGCTGCGGGCGGTCGGTGACAAGAAGCGACAGTGCGGCGAGCAAGGTCAGCAAGCTCGCAGCGACATTGACGCCCGCCGATATCCGGTATTTCGGCAGCGCCGCCAGAAGTGCGGCCGCGAAGACCGGTATCAGCAAAATGGCGGCCACCGCATCGAGGGAAAACGCGGTCAACGGTGTTCTCCCCTGTAGTCGTCGAGCGCGCCGACATCCACCGAGTCGAACCTCTCGCGGATGCGGAACAGGAAGACTCCGATGACGATGAAGGCGATAAGGATCGAGAAGGCGACACTGATCTCGACGACCAGAGGCATGCCCTTGGCCCCCGTGGCGGCGAGGACCAGACCGTTCTCGAGCGACATGAATCCGACAACTTGGCTGACGGCGTTGCGGCGGGTGACCATCACCAGCAGCCCCAGCAAAATGATGGACAGCGCGAAAGCCAGGTCCTCGCGGGCGAGGGGATCAGCCTCGGGAGTGACGCGCAGCATCAGGACCATGGACAGGGTCACCAGGCCTATCCCCGCAAGCATCGTCGTACCGATGCCGACGGCGGTCTCGACGTCACGATGGATGCCGAGCCGCTGAATGATGCGATGAAGCCCGACAGGAATGACGATCGCCTTGAAGACGAGGGCGATTGCCGCCGTGACGTAGAGATGATGCGCGTCCTGAATGTATGCCTGCCAAGCTACGGACAGGGCCAGCACGATTGCATGAAGCGCAAAAACGTTGATCAGAGCAAAGAGGCGATCCTGATACAGCATCATGAAACTGACCAGCACCAGGCCGCCGGCGAGCAGGTGAGCGATGTCGAAGGTGAGGCCGTTCATCAGAGGCTCCGTGAGACGAACAGCAGGAGCGTGCCGAGCAGGGCCAGCATCAGCGCTGCCCCGAGGAAATCCGGGACGCGGAAGACGCGCATCTTGGCGATGGCAGTCTCAAACACGGCGAGGAGAACGCCACAGACGGCAAGCTTGCCGACATAGGCGACGACACCCGGAGCAAGGGATTCCAGTCCTGCACCGGCGCTCGCCAGTCCCCAAGGTAGGAAGACGCAGGAAATCAGCGACACATAGAGCAGAAGCTTGAGGAAGGCGGCAAACTCGATCATCGCCAGATGGCGACCGGAATATTCCAGCACCATCGCCTCATGAACCATGGTGAGTTCCAGATGGGTCGATGGGTTGTCCACGGGTATGCGGGCGTTTTCGGCGATCGCCACCATCACGAGGGCGATGAGCGACATCCCGAGCGACACCCGCAAGCCAACCTCCGGTGACCCCATGAAGGCGGCGACCGTTGAGAGTTGCGTAGCACCCGCGACGAGCGCCAGGCTGAACACGATGAGCAGCATGGCGGGTTCGGCCAGCGAAGCGATCATCACCTCGCGGCTCGAGCCGATGCCGCCGAAGCTCGTGCCGACGTCCATGCCTGCCAGCGCCAGGAAGAACCGGGCGCTTCCCAGCAGTGCGACAATGGCTATGAGATCGGCGGTCCAACTGAATGTGAGGCCGGCGGCGAATGTCGGGATGAGCGCCGCGCCGACCCAGGTGGTGGCAAAGATCAGATAGGGCGTCACGCGAAACAGCCAGGATGCGTTGTCCGCCAGAACGACTTCCTTGCGCATCAGCCGCAAGAGATCGCGGTAAGGTTGGATCAGGGAAGGACCCTGGCGGCGCAAGAGCCGTGCCTTCACCTTGCGCACGAATCCGGTCAGGAGCGGCGCCAGCAAAAGCACCAGCGCCATCTGCGCGCCTTGAACGGCCAACTCGAGAATCACGGCCATAGTGCGAGCACCAGGAGCAGGACAATGAGAAAGAGAAAGACGAGGGTCAGGTAGCGCCTGATCGTCAGGAACTGCAGATGGTTGAGGTGGTCGGTCGCAAAGTCGAGGGCCCGGCCGATAGGCAGGTACAGCGTCTCCCAGATCACATCATGCATTTCGACATTCAGACGAGCCGGACCGGTCTCGCCAGGTGCCGGCATTTCGACGGTTTCCCTTGCACGGAATACGAACGTGCCGAAGACGCGGCGGATAGGCTGCGCGAAGCTGACGGCCGTGTACTGCGAGCTCGGGACCACATCCGGGAAGCCACAACCCCAGGCGGGACCCCGACGGAGTGCATGTGATGCAAAGCGATGGATCACATATGCCGCAGCGGATGCGGAAAAGGCGATGAACAGGAACACCAACAGGCCGTTGTAGGAACTGCGGCTCGCTGCAATCGGCACGATAGACAGCCAGGGCTGGGCCACCTGCACAGGCATCCGACTGCCGATCAGTGGCAGTGTCACCGATGAGAGGCCGTCTATCACAAGACCGGGCAGAATGCCGGCCAGGAGACAAAGGGCAGCGAGAATGAACATTGCCGCCAGCGAGTAGCGGTCGACCTCATGCGCCAGTTCCACCGCGGCCGAGCGTGGCCGGCCGAGGAATGCAATCCCGAACGCCTTTACAAAGCAGGCCGCGGCCAGTGCCGCTGACAGCGCCAGCAGACCGCCAACGGCGGGCACCATGACCTTCAGTCCCCATTGTGGCAGATCGGGGCTCTGCAATATGGCCTGAAAGGCCAGCCATTCGGAGACGAAGCCGTTGAAGGGTGGAAGTGCCGAGATCGCGACGCAACCGACGAGAAAGGCAAAACTTGTAAAGGGCATGCGGTGGATGAGACCGCCCAGCTTCTCCATATCCCGCTCTCCGGTTGCCGTCAGCACGGCGCCCGCGCCGAAAAACAGCAGGCTCTTGAAAAAGGAATGGTTGAGGACGTGGAACAGCGCGGCGGTGAGCGCCAGCGCTGCAGCCGATGGCATGGCGTTCGCCTTGAAAGCGAGCGCGAGACCAAGGCTTACGAAGATGACGCCGATGTTTTCAATGGTGCTATAGGCAAGCAGTCGCTTCAGGTCCTTTTCCATCAGCGCGTAGAGGATGCCGAGAACCGCCGTCAGCCCGCCAAGGAAAAGCACGGCAACGCCCGACCACCATGCCGGCTCACCGAGCAGATCGAAAATAACGCGTATGAAGCCATAGACTGCGACCTTGGTCATCACGCCGCTCATGAGAGCCGAGACGTGGCTTGGCGCGGCCGGATGGGCGAGTGGCAGCCAGACGTGCAGCGGGACGAGTCCGGCCTTGGAGCCGGCGCCCAGCAGCATGAGAACCAGGACGAAAGCAGCGGCGAACGGGGTGGGATCGGCGGCTCGCATCGCGTCGAATGTGTAGGTTCCATCGGATCCGGCGAGCAGGCCGAACGCAAGCAGCAGCGCGAGTGTGCCGAAGCTCGCCATCACGAGATAGATGTAGCCCGCCCGCGCATTGTCCTGCTTGCGATGGTGCGCCATGACGAGCGCCCAGGAGGCGAGCGACATGAATTCCCAGGAAAGCAGGAAAGTGAAGGCGTCGTCGGCCACCACGACAAGGTTCATTCCGGCTAGGAAAGCCGGGAAGAACGGCAGCACCCGATGCGGCGCAGACTCATGCCTGCCGTAGCCGAGGCCATAAAGACTGGCCATGGAGCCGCCGAAGTTGACGACGATGAGGAAGAAAGTCGACAGCGCATCCAAACGGAAATGAGCGCCAATCCATGGCAATCCAAGAGGCAACGCCACAGTCGACGGGGTGACGGGATTGTCGGCGATGCGGCTCGCGAGAACCATGAGCACGGCCGCCGATATACCTAGCGTCAAGCCGTAGATCAGGCGTGTTCCCAAGTCGGATCTGCGGCTTTCCGCAATCGCAAGCACCGCAGTCCCCAGGAGCGCAGCGACGCCCCACAGGAGGACCGCGGCCCCCGAAATCACGCCACGCTCCTCACGGGGAGTTTGGCATCCGTATCGACTCCGCCAAGGATTTTGGCGGGGTCAAAATCCGCTTTCAGTCGCACGCCGCGCCCGCCGATTTGGCTGGAGGCGCCTTCAGCGATCAATTCCACGCCGGCGAGGTCAAGTGCCCCGATCAGCTTCATGAGAGAATCGACGTTACCCCGAATAATCGACTCGCTGGCTTCCATGCGTTGAATTGTCGGCACGGAAAGACCGGACAATTCGGCAAGCCTGCGCTGGTCGATGCCAAGGAGCGCCCTCGCGGCACGCAACTGTGGAGCAGTTATCACGGTCGCATCCCCCTTTTTGATCAGCTTTGAGATATTATCTCTACGTCTTGCAGCATATATTAAAATGCGGCGCATTCAATTAGTGATGCGTGACGCATCTGTATTGAGGCTGTAGAAAACCGGGCGATACGCCCTGCCTCGAACCAAAGCCATGCGGCCATTCCCGTCACGGCCAGTCTTGTCGCCAGCCATCTCGGATTTGCGCGTGATGGGGCTGGCAATGGGCCCTTAGCTCGGCCGGCCACTCGATTGGAGCCGCCGCGGGCGCGTCGGCTATCTCTTCGACCTCACTCTACGCTATGAGTGGGTATGGCTGAGTTCGCTTGCTCTTGTCGTTGGGCCGATCTCATCGTGTTCGTGCTTCAGGATCGGCCAAAACAGATAGCTGCCGAAATCCAGGAACAGCGCCTTCGCGAATGTGCTGCCAAATCTGGCATGCGGCAAAGCTCTGCAGCGCTACTGCCAAAGCCGCCTCATGCGAACGGAGACGTCCTCCAGGACTGGCATGGAGGCCAGCACGAGGAGAATGGCCGCCAGAAACAACGTCGCCGCGAAGCCGACATGCTTGAAACCCACAGCGCCGACGACGCCGCCGAGAAAGAACAATGCTGGTCGTCACGCTCTCGCTTTATGCCATCCAGAACGCGCTGCTCAGCCGCAGCGGCGCCGGTCTGCGCTAGGAGGCCCGGATGTCCTCCCCGCGATCAACCACCACCAGCCGGCTTGGCCGCTTCGGCCTCGGGCTGACGGCCATGATGGTGCTGGCTTTCCTCATGGCGCCGCTGATCATCATCGTGCTGTTCTCGTTCAAGAGCAGCGGCGATTTCACCTTTCCCATCACCGGCTGGTCGCTGAAATGGTACCGCGAGTTCTTCTCGATGCAGACCTGGATGGATGCCCTGCGCAACAGCCTGGTTCTGGCTGTCTCGACGACACTTTTGGCGACGCCGCTAGGCACCATGGCCGCGCTCGGCCTCGCGGCGCCTAATCTGCCAGGTCGGCGCACGATCTCCGCCTTGCTGCTGGTGCCGATGATCGCGCCGGTGGTCATCGTCGGCGTCGGCATGTATTTCGTCTTCTCGATGGCCGGCCTGACCGCGACCCTTCCCGGCCTCATCCTCGGCCATACCTCGCTCGCCGTTCCCTTCGTCGTGGTGACCGTCTCGGCCGTTCTCACCGGTCTCGACAGGCGGCTGCTCTGGGCGGCCGCCAGCATGGGGGCGCCACCCTTCCTCACCTTCCGCAAAGTCACGCTTCCGGTCATTCTGCCGGGCATCGCGTCGGGCGCGCTGTTTGCCTTCGCCACCTCGCTCGACGAAGTCGTGGTGACGATGTTCCTCGCCGGTCCCGGACAACGCACCTTGCCGCGCGAGATGTTCACCATCGCGCGCGACACGCTGACGCCGACCATCGCGGCTGCTGCCACAGTGCTGATCGCCGCCTCGATCGTTTTGCTGATTGCGTCCACAGCGCTCGGCCGCTCGAATCGATAGCGCCGGCCGTCCCGACAAGGAACCCCTCGGCTTCTGGCCACGGGTTTGTCGATCAAACGCATGTTGCCCAAAACTGCACAGCGGCTCGGGACAGCGGCTCGGATTGAAACAGGAGCGCAAAAGCGCGTCAGCGGATCGTGGTCTATCGCGTAATAAAGCCTTTCAGGAACGCGGCCAGCGATGGAAGTCGAGTTAATCCTGATCGTCCAGCAAAGCGATGGCATCGAACGGTTGTTCGCGCGGCACCCGGATTTCGGCGCCGATACTTTGAAGGCTGGCAAGGAGTGCCGACACCCTTTCGGGCTCTTCCGGGTTCTGTTTCAGCACGCCGCCGGCAAGTCGGGTCAGCGGGCTATGGAGGAATTGCCGCTAGCGGGCAAAGGTGATGCGGATCGCTCCATAGGGTCCGAAATCGGCAGCGATAGTGTCACTGTGGCGACACTCCACGGGCCGGATGAACGAGCCCGACAGCACGACCTGTCCGGCGGATATCTGCATGCCGTACTGATGCAGCCGGTTGGCCAGCCAGGCGATGCCCTTCGCCGGATGATCGAGCACCCCGGCGCCGAGCCCGGTCTCTTCGACCTCGCCATTGCGCGACAGGATGGCGCCGATCCAGCGCAGGTCGGCCTCGCGCGGTCCGGCACGACGGCCGCCGACGACGACGCCGGCATTGGCGGCATTGTCGGAGATGGTGTCGAAGAAGGTCCGTATCCTGCCGCTCTCCTTGTTGACGCGCTCGATACGGGTGTCGAGGATCTCCAGCGCCGGCGTGATGTAGTCGGTGGCGTCGAGCACGTCGTCGATCGACACGTCCGGACCGGCCAGCGACGCCTTCATGACGAAGGCGATCTCGGCCTCGATGCGCGGCTGGATGAAGCGGCCGGCTGGAACGGTGCCGCCGTCATCGAAGAACATGTCGTCGAACAGCACACCGGAATCCGGAATGTCGATGGCGAGCGCCGACTGCATCGCCTTGGAGGTCAGGCCGATCTTCCAGCCTTTGATCGTCAGGCCCGAGGCCACTTTTCGTTTCACCAGCGCCGCCTGGACGAGATAGGCGTCATCCATCGTCGCCCCGGGGAAATCGAGGCTGAGCAGCCTGATCTGGCGGCGGTCGCGCTCGGCCTCGAACAGCCTCGCGGCCGCGTCGACCTGTTCCGGCGTCATCATCGACCGGTCCCTTCGTCGACGACGCCGTTGCTGAGCAAGCCAATGCCGTCGGCCTCGACCTCGATCACATCGCCCGGCTTCAGCCAGATTGGCGGGTCGAACCGGGCGCCGGCGCCGGTCGGCGTGCCGGTGACGATGATGTCGCCCGGCGCCAGCGTGGTGAAGGTCGAGATGTAGTTGATGATCTTGCGGAAGGAAAAGATCATGCGGCCGGTGCGGTCCTGCTGGCGAACCTCGCCATTGACGCGCGTGGTCAGCGCGATGTCGGCGATCTGTGCCTCGTCGGTGAACGGCACCAGCCAGGGGCCGATAGAGCCGGTCAGGTCGAAGTTCTTGCCCTGGGTGACATTGAACTTGGCGTGGCGCACCCAGTCGCGGATGGTGCCCTCGTTGCAGAGCGAAAGTGCTGCGATATGGCCCAGCGCATCCGCCTCGGCGATCCTGCGGCCGCCCTTGCCGATGACGATGACGATCTCGCCCTCATAATCGAGCTGCGGCGATTCCGACGGCCGCACGAGGGGCCTGCCATGGCCGACGAAGGAGCGCGGGAAGCGGATGAACAGCGACGGGTTCGAGGGTGCGGCCTGTCCGTCCTTGTACTCCTCGTTGCGGTCCGGATAGTTGACGCCGACGCAGATGATCTTTTCGGGCGAGGGGACGGGTATCTCGTAGGCGATGGCGTCGAGCGGGAAATCGGCGGCGAAAGCGTCCGCCTCTTCCGTCAGCCGTCGCAGTGCGCCGGCCTCTATCACCTCGCGCAAACTCGGCCACTGTGCGTGTCGCGCCGACAGGTCGACGCCGCCCTTGTCGGTGATTGCGCCGTAGCGCGTTTTGCCGCCAACGGTGAAGGTGGCGAGACGTGCCGCGCTCATTTGTTTCCCCTGCAGTTAGCCGACGTCACGGCGCGACGATCGGCGAGGCCGCCAGATCGGACTTGCGCGGCTCGACGCCGGCAAAAGTGCTGCCTTCCTCGAACCAGCTCTTCGGCGCCGGTGCGCCCCACAGCGTCTGGCGCTGCGGGTCCTTGAGGTCCCATTTGATCGGCTCTAGGTCGGGATCTACCGTCTGGTAGTCCGAGCAATAGATCTCGATGCGGTGATTGTCGGGATCACGGATATAGAGGAAGAAGGCGTTGGAGATGCCGTGCCGGCCGGGGCCGCGCTCGATGTTCGGCAGCCAGCCGGTGGTGGCCATCAGGTCGAGCAGATCGATGATGTTGAGCGGTGTCGGCACCCAGAAGGCGACGTGGTGCAGGCGTGGGCCAATGCCGTTGGTGAAGGCGATGTCGTGGACACCGCCCTTGCGGTGCGTCCATGCCGCCCAAAGTCTTCCGGTCGCGGCATCCTCCGTGTACTCGGTCACGCGGAAGCCGAGCTCGTTGTAGAACGCCACCGATTCATCGACATTGGGCGAGAAGCAGTTGAAGTGGTCGATGCGCAGCGGCTTGACGCCTTTGTACAGCGCATACTTCTGATGGATCGGCGGCAGCCGCTCCATTCTGGAATAGAATTCGAGCGGAATGCCGTGCGGGTCGCGGGTGCGGAAGGTACGCGACTGGTAGGGCCGCTCGACCCATTTCACAGGCAGACCCCTGGCTTTGAAGAAGTGCTCGGCCTTGTCGAGATCGTCGTCGGAAAACAGCTTGAAGCCGAGGTCGCGGGCTTCCGGCGCGGCACCTTTCCTGAGCACGATGCAATGGTGGCCGCGCTCTTCCATGGCGCGCAGATAGATGGCGTCCTTGGTCTCGTCGGTCACCTGCAGGCCGAGCGTGTCGACATAGAACGCGCGCGACTTACCGAGGTCCGTAACAGCCAGCTCGACGTGGCTGAGCCGCACGATGTTGAATGCCGGGTAGAGATTGGGTGTGGGCAAGGGCATCGTTGGGGTCTCCGGTCAGCCGCCGAGCTTCTGGATGGAATGCGGCGCCGTGGCGAACGCGATGTTCTTGGTTTCCATGTAGAAATCGAACGACCAGTCGCCGCCGTCGCGGCCGATGCCTGAGTTCTTGGCGCCGCCGAACGGCGTCGGCAGGTGGCGCACATTCTCCGAATTGACCCAGATCATGCCGGCGTCGAGCGCGTCGGTGAAGCGGAAGGCGCGGGTGACGTCCGAGGTCCAGAGATAGCCGGTCAGGCCGTATTGCGTGTCGTTGGCCAGCGCCAGCGCCTCGGCCTCGTCCTTGAACGAGATGGCGGTCAGCACGGGTCCGAATATCTCTTCCTGGGCGATGCGCATCTTGTTGGTGGCGCCGACGAACAGCGTCGGGCTGACATAGCAGCCGCCGCCCGGACCGGCGAACTTGCCGCCGCCGGCGGTGACGACAGCGCCTTCCGACTTGCCGATCTCGATATAGGACAGCACCTTTTCCTCATGCACCGGATGGATCAGTGGGCCAACCACGGTTTCGGGGTCGAGCGGATGGCCTATCCTGATGCGCTTGGCCTTCTCCGCCACCAGCGCGGTGAACTTGTCGTAGATGCTTTCCTCGACCAGCAGGCGTGAGGACGAGGTGCAGCGCTCGCCGTTCAGCGAATAGATCATGAAGACGGCAGCGTCGGCCGCCCGCTCCAGATCGGCATCGGCAAAGACGATGACCGGGTTCTTGCCGCCGAGTTCGAAATGCACGCGCTTCAGCGTGTCGGCACCCTGCTTCATGATCATCGAGCCGGTGCGGCTTTCGCCGACGAAGCCGATCGCCTTGATGTCGGGGTGTTCGGTCAGCGCTCTGCCGGCGTCCTCGCCAAAGCCGTTGACGAGGTTCCACACGCCCTTCGGCAGGCCGGCCTCCTCGGCGATCTCGACCAAAAGCCGCGCGGTCAGCGGCGAGAACTCGGCTGGCTTGTGGACGATCGTACAGCCGGCGGCGAGCGCCGGCGCGATCTTCCAGGTCGACAGCATGAAAGGTGTGTTCCACGGCGTGATCACGCCGACCGGGCCGACCGGCACGCGCGTCGTCATGTTGACCTGGTTCGGTGCGCGGATCGTGTGGCCGTCGCGGGCCTCCGGCGCGCGGTCGGCGTAGAAGCGGAAGTTCTCCGCGCCGCGCAGCGCTGCTTTGGCCATGAACTTCAATGACTGGCCGGTGTCCATGCATTCGACGAAAGCGATTTCCTCGGCCCGCGCGACGATGGCGTCGGCTATTTTGTGCAACTGCTTCTTGCGGGCGTCGCCTGATATCGCCGCCCAGTCGCGGAAGGCAGCCTTCGCCGCCTTGGCGGCGCGGTCGATGTCGGCGGCCTTGCCGCGTGCCACCTTGGCGATCGGCTTCAGGTCGATTGGCGACAGCGTCTCGTATGTCGAGCCGTCGGCGGCCGGCACGGTTTCGCCGCCGATCTGGTTGAGCACGCCAGCGCTTCTGAAGCGCTCGAGATAGGCCTCGGCCTTTCTCAGATTGTCGTCCAATGCCGCCATGATATGGGTTCCTGTCACTTGCCGCGCAGGCGCGGGTGGATGGCATTCTTCTTCCAGCTTAGTTCGGCATCGATCTCGCGGATCTCCAGCGACAGCGCGAAATGCGGCGTCGTGAACAGAGATGCGAGATGATCCGAAACAGTAGTGAAGATCGCCTCGCCGGTGCGTTTCTTTTCCTCGGCGCTGCGGCCCTTGCCGATGCGGAAGTTCATGTCGATGAACCCGTTCTCCGGGAGGCGATCGGCGATCGCGTATGCCTCGGCGCGAAAAGCGCGTACCCTCACCGCGCCATGTTCGAACAGGCCGGTTTCGAGGATGGTGCGAGCGACCAGCGTGCAAAGCGCGCTGATGTCGACCTTGGCGTCGAGATTCGCCGAATATTCGATCGCCATATGTGGCAAGGTTTCCTCCACCTTGTAATTAACATGTGAATTACATCTTGACGGCGGAATGTCAAGTGTCGTTCTCTATGCAGATACAGCTCTCGATGGTGGGATTGCCGCCCCCGGCGAAATCGCGGATATAGCTGCGATCCGAGTCTCATTGTGTGGTGCGAGTCGTACCGGAATTGGAATTTTTTGGAGACCTGACCTTGCTACCGCCCAGCACCCGCCGCTCCCTGCCCATGGCTCTGCTTCGCGCCCGCGAAGTGATCATGGCGCATTTCCGGCCGATGCTTGCCCGCCACGACATCACTGAGCAGCAGTGGCGCGTGCTGCGTGTGCTTGCCGAAGCCGGGCCGCTCGAGGCAACCGAACTTGCCCATCGCGCCTCGATCCTTCCGCCCAGCCTGACCCGCATCATCAAGGCGATGGAGGAACGGCAGTTCATCACCCGCAACAAGGTCAAGGATGACGGTCGCCGGGCGCTGCTCGCAATCAGCCCGGCCGGGCTGGCGCTGATCGAGGATTTGTCGCCCGAGCGCATCGCCATCTACGATGCGATCGAGCAGCGCTACGGCGCCGAACAGCATGAGCACCTGCTCGACCTGCTCGAAAACCTGATCCAGTCGGAATCATCCGAAAACCAGACTTGACAGCCTCTACCCGCCAAAACTGCCGAGTGCACTCGGCTGCGTGTAGTTGCGGCCGACATAGAGCAGCGCCGCCTCGTCGCTGCCGTGGCGGATGTCGACGACGCGGCCGAACATCACATTGTGCGTGCCAACCTTGTTCACGTCGCCGATCTCGCAATCGAAGCTGACGATGGCGTCGAGCAGCGCCGGCATGCCGGACGGCATGGTCTGCCATCTTGCCGCATTGTAGCGCTCGCCCATGTCGCGGATCGTACCGGCGAACTTTGCCGCCAGATGGGTGTGTAACTGCGTCAGCACGTTGACGCAGAAACGCTGGTTGGCGAGGAACAGGCCGGTCTGCGCCGAGCGCTCGTTCATGCACACAAGCAGCGTCGGCGGATCGTCGGAAACGCTGCACATGGCGGTCGCAGTGAAGCCGCCGCGGCCGGCCGGACCATCAGTCGTGACGATGTTGACCGGCGCACAGACCCGCGCCATCGCCTCACGGAACTCCAGCCTTGCAACTTGTGGCTCCATGGCCGGGACCTCAGCTTGCGCCAGCCGGCAGCGGCGGCAGCCAGGTGTCGCCGGTCCAGCCCTTTTCGTCGTAGTCGGCCATGCAGGTGTCGACCAGTTCCTCCATCGCCCTCAGGCGCCCGCCGCGCTCAGCACCCTTCAGCACCTGCAGCCGCACCTCTTCCGGCGCACCGGCATAGTTGAGCTCATAGAGCGCGTGGCGGCCGCCGAACTCGGTGCCGGTCGCATCCCACAGCAGCTTCATGATCTTGATGCGTTCGACATGGCCCATGTCATTGGAGCCGCGCACGTACTGGGCAAGGTACTTGTCGATCTCCGGATTGTCGAAATCCTTTGCCGAGGACGGCAGGTAGATCAGCCCCGAAGCGATGACTCGGCGCACCGTATCGATAACGCGCGGATAGGCCTCCGACATGAAAGTGCGATAGGCGAGCGCCGCTTCGAGATTGGGCAGCACGGCGCCGTTCGCCCATGGGATCGGGTTGTGCGCCATGGCGTTGGAAAAGCTCCAGAACATGTGGCGCAGCGCAATTACTTCGCCGAGGGCCGCCTGGTTGCCGCGGAAGGCATCCCCGCCCGTCGCGCGCAGCGCCTTCGCCAGCAGGCCTGCGAGGAAGTCGAGCTTGACGGCGAAGCGCGTGCAGCCCTGAAAACAATAGCCGTGCATGAAGCCCGACGCCGGGTGGAAGGAGAGGATCTTCTGCGCATCGCGCAGCACCAGCACGTCCTCCCAGGGGATGAAGACATTGTCCAGCACCAGGATCGCATCGTTCTCGTCGAAACGAGACGACAGCGGATAGTCGAAGGGATGGCCGACCGTGTTGGCCGTCTGCTCGTAAGAGACGCGGCAGAACATCTTTATCCCCGGCGCGTTCATAGGCACGATGAACATCACCGACAATGACGGGTCCTCGGTGACCGTCGCCGAGCTCTGCGCCAGGAAATTGTAATGGGTGAGCGCTGACGACGTCGCCACCACCTTGGCGCCGGACACCCAGATGCCGGCGTCGTTCTCCTTCGTGATGTGCACGAACACGTCCTTCACCTGCTCGGCCGGCTTGTGGCGGTCGATCGGCGGGTTGACGATGGCATGGTTCATGAACAGGGCCGCTTCCTGGGCGCGTTTGTGCCAGGCGAGTGCATTGTCCCTGAACGGGCCGTACCACTCGGCATTGGCGCCGAGCGTGTTCATAAGTGCTGCCTTGTAATCGGGCGTGCGCCCCATCCAGCCGTAGGACATGCGCGACCAGTCGGCGATGGCGGTCTGCTGTGCGGCGAGATCCGCGGCGGAATGGGCGACGCGGAAATATTTGTGCGTGTAGCCGCCAGAACCGGTGTCGGTCGGCGAGGTCAGCACCGCCTGCCGCGCCGGATCGTGCAAGGCATCGTAGAGGCGGGCCAGCGAGCGCGCCGAGTTGCGCATCGCCGGATGGGTGGTGACGTCGGCAATCCGCTCGCCATTGATATAGACCTCGCGCCCGTCGCGCAGGCTCTGCAAATATTCGGCACCGGTAAACGGCCGTTTCGTGTCGGCCCGGAAATCTTCCGATCGCATCATGATCCTCCTTTAACGCGTCAACTGTAGCGATCGTCGTGACAAAGGTTTATGGACGAAAGTATAGAACCACTTGGATTTTTTCGCCGTGATGAGCCAGACTGCCATTCCCGAATTCTTCGTCTACGGCGAACCGGCGCGTGCGCTCGACGTCGGATTCCTGCATGTCGAGACTGTTCTTGCGCGTGCCTCCGTGCATCGCGGCCAGGTTCTCGCGCACAAGCACCCGCAAATGGCGCAGATCACCTTCTGGACCGGCGGCAGCGGCATTTATCGGATCGAAGACGAGACCTGGAGTTTTTCGGCGCCGACGGTGAGCTTCATGCCGAGCGGCGTGGTCCACGGATTCAGCATCGAGACGGGCGCCGACGCCATCGTTGTCTCGGTCGCCGATGCTGCCCTTGCGGCGATCGCTGAGCAGTCCGCGCTGCCGCTCGACCAGCCGGTCTTCGTCACCGGACGCGGTGAAACGGCCCTCTGGGAAAGGCTTGGGTGATACGGTTACGATGATCCAGGCGGAATATGCCGACAGGTTGCCCGGTATGGAGAAAATCCTGCCGCCGCTGATCGCCGTGGCATTGTCGGGCATCGCCCGCCTCGATGCGCAGTCGCATGCTGTCGCGGTGCCGGCGACGGTGGCGCTGGGCGGCCGGCTGCGGCGTCTGATCGACCGACACTTTCGCGACGACTGGCCGGTCGAGCGCTATGCCGCCGCGCTCGGCACCACGCGCCATCTGCTCGACAAGGCAGCGCGGCAGGTGCTCGGCGCGGGCGTACGCCAGGCGGTTGGTGAGCGGCGGCTGGTCGAGGCCAAGCGCCTGCTGCTGTTCACCGTGCGCCCGGTCGAGGACATCGCCTATGAGACCGGGTTCAACGACCCGGCTTATTTCTCGCGCTTCTTCCGCGCCGCCGTCGGCCTCTCGCCGGCGGCGTGGCGACGCCTGCGGCTCGGTCAGGACTGAGCGTCACCGTCGCTCAGGCGGCTGCCGTCAGTCCGGCGTCGAGAGCCTCGGCGATCTTTGCCACATCGGCGGACGAGATCACCAGCGGCGGCGACAGGATGATGGTGTTGCCGGAGACGCGCAGCATGACGCCGGCCTTGTAGGCGGCCTCTGCGGCGGCATTCATCGTCTTCTTGTCGGCCGGCTTCTTGGCGGCACGGTCGGAAACCAGTTCGAGCGCCGCCATCAGCCCTTGGTAGCGCACATCGCCAACCAAAGCGTGCTTCGCCTTCAGCGCCTCCAGCGCCTTGCCGAGCTCGACACCGCGCGCCGCCGCATTCTCGTTGACGGCAAGCCGCTTGGTCTCGGCGAGTGTGGCCAGCCCCGCCGCGCAGCCGACCGGATGGCCGGAATAGGTGTAGCCGTGCCCGATCGAGCCGAAGCTGGTCTTGTCGGCCTCGAAGACGTCGGCAACCTTGGCGCTGATCAGCGTGGCGCCGAGCGGGAAGTAGCCTGAGGTGATCGCCTTGGCGATGGTCATGAAATCCGGCTTCACTCCGGAGAGCCGCGAGCCCGACCAGGCGCCGGTGCGACCGAAGCCGGTCACCACCTCGTCGGCGATGAGCAGGATGTCGTGACGGTCGCAGATCGCCCGCACCATCGGCATGAAGCTCTCATGCGGAACGATCACACCGCCGGCGCCGAGCACTGGCTCCATGATGAAGGCGGCGATCGTGTCGGCGCCCTGGAAGGCGATCTCGTCTTCGATCGCCCGC
This sequence comes from Mesorhizobium sp. M0437, assembly GCF_040321335.1. Lineage (NCBI taxonomy): Bacteria > Pseudomonadati > Pseudomonadota > Alphaproteobacteria > Hyphomicrobiales > Phyllobacteriaceae > Mesorhizobium > Mesorhizobium sp. M0437. The sequence continues at coordinate 112,252 of NZ_JAMYRK010000004.1, read as the reverse complement.
GCGCAGAGTTTCGCCAGCTTCGCCGGATCGGTCTCGTCGAACGGATTGCGGTAGGTCCATGGCGCCGGTGTGTGGAAGACGCCGGGCAAAAGCGGCTCGTAGTTGCGCCGGAAATTGGCATTGCCGTTGACCGAGGCGCCGCCGAAATGCGTTCCGTGATAGCCCTTCTTCAGCGCCAGGAACTTCGTCCGGTCGCCCTGGCCCCTGATCTTCCAGTATTGCCGCGACAGCCGCAGTGCCGTCTCGACCGAGTCCGAGCCGCCGGAGGTGAAGAAGGTCCGTACCATGCCCTCGGGAGCGAACCAGTCGCACAGCTCATAGGCAAGCTCGATCGACGGTCCGGTCGAGGTGCCGCGAAAGCCGGAATAATAGGGCAGGGCGTCGAGTTGTGCTGCGATCGCCTTCTTGATCGGATCGCAGCTGTAGCCGAGGTTGACGTTCCACAGGCCCCCGACTGCATCGAGGACGGTGCGGCCTTCGGCATCGGTGACCGAGACGCCTTCGCCCTTCATGATGATCTTTGGCGGCGTCGCGCGCATCTCGGCCGGATGCGCCATCGGATGCCAGATCGGCTTGGCGTTGTTCTCGGTGAGGAAGTTGATGTCGCGCATCGGTGGGAACTCCGTTTCTTGAATTCTTAGGCCGCAACGCCGAAATGGCCGAGCGCCTCTGCATAGCCTTGCCCCGGTTGGGCGACGTCGAAATGCACGGCCAGCATGCCGGCGGCGACCGCGCCGTCGACGTTACGCTTCTGGTCGTCGACGAAGACGCAAGCCGCGAGCGGCAAGTGCAGTGCTTCGCTCACCATCGCATAAGCGCGCGGATCGGGTTTCAGGATGTGCGTGTAGGTGGCGTCGATGATGGTCTCGAACAGCGACAGCAGCGGCAGGCGCTCGCGAAAGCTGTTGCCGTAGAACAAGTCGAGCTCGTTGGAGAGGATGGCGAGCCGGATGCCAGCTTCATGCGCCGCACGGATCGCTCGTTCCGCCTCTGGCCGCACCACCGCTTGCGGGTCGGCGCCGCGCGCCCGCTGCACGAAAGTCGACATGTCGTCCCAGTCCTCGCCGACGAGACGGCCGACTTCACGCGTGCGCGTCTTCCAGTAGTCGCGCTCGCTGATCTCGTCGGCTTGCATGGAACGCCACAGCGGGTCGGATGCCGGATCGAACGGCCCGCGCCAGCCGAGCATGCCGGGCGTCAAGTCCAATGCGCGTTCGGTCAACGCGTGCGTTTCGAACAGCGTGCGGGTGACGACGCCGCCGAAATCAAGCACCAGCGCCTTTGGCGATGGCCCGCTCATGCAGCTTGAGTTCCTTCCGGCGCGCCCAGCGGCACAATGCCTTCGGCGACCCAGCGGTCGAAGATCTCCAGTGCCTTGGCGCTGAAGGCGGCGTCGTTGATGTGCCCTGATATCTCGTGCAACTCGGCATTGCCGGGCACGCTCGAGCGCATCTCCTCGACAAAGGCCGACAGCGCCTCCGGTTCGTGCAGCGGCTCGCCCTCCTGGTCCCATTGCTGGATGCCGCCTGCCGGCAGGATGAAGGCGGTCGGCCCGGTTGCGGCGGCGAGCTTCTCGCCGATGGCGCGCGCGATCTCCTTGCGGGTTTCGCCGTCTGATGTCACCGAGGCGAGCAGGCGGTTGTGCGCATGGTACGGCCGTTCGAAGAAACGGGCAGGCACTGCTTGCCAGGTCGGAAAATCCACCATGTCGACGGCGCCAGGTGCCACGATCTGAGGGATGCCTTGCCGACCAGCATTTTCCAGCCGGTCGGAGCCCGAATTCACCACCGAGCCGGTCAGCTGGTTGGCGAGTTCCTGAAGGCTGAAATCCATCACCGCGACGAAGCCGCGTTGCGCGGCGATCGCCTCAAGCGCCCGGCCGCCCATGCCGGTGGTGTGGAAGACGATGACTTCATAGCCGCGCTTCTCCAGCTCCGGCTTCAGCGTCACCATATAGTGCAGGCAGCTTTTTCCCAGCGAACTCATGCCTATCCTGGGCCGCGTCGCGTCCGGCTTAACGACGGCGCGCGCGGCACCCACCACCGCTCCGCAGGCCTGCGACAGCACCGCCTTGCAGGCACTGTTGAGGCCATAGAGACCGCCCGCCCACAGGATCATCATCAGGTCTGTGGCGATCCGTTCTGGTGGCAGCAGATGTGAATAGGCAATGGTCGAGATGACGAATTTCGGCACGCCGAGCGGCAGCGCCAGCGCGACGTCAAGCGCAAGGTCGGTGCCCATCGAGCCACCGAGCGCGATGAAACCGTGGATTTCGCCCTTGTCGCAGAGTGCGCGGGCAAGCCGCGAGGCGCCGAGCGCCATCAGCGTCATCGCCGAATTCTCGTCGCCGCTGGCGATGATCGCCTCGATGGTCGTGTCGGCAGCTTGAGCCACCGCATGCTTGTCATGCGCCGGCTGGTAGGACGGATCGCCGAGCACGCTCACATCCATCATCACGGCGACACCGCCGACCGCCTCGATGCGCTCGCGCATGAAGAGCAATTCGTCGGCCTTGGTGTCACCGGTGCCTATAACCAGGATTCGGCGTGTCTCCTCCACAGTCAATCTCCTTGCAGGGGTATTTGTTGTCATGCTCGCTTGAGGCCCGGCTGGCCCTGCCGTCCGAAAAGCCGCTCGCTGATAACGCGCGCAGCCGCCGCCACACTGGCGCCATAGCGCTCGATCTCGCCCTTCTGGACCCGCACCTTAGGCGCCGCGACGGCGATGATGCCAATGGCAAAACCGTCGGCGCCGAGGCTCGGCGCCGCGACGCTGAGCCCGCCCGCCGCGAAGCCATGCGAGCCGGTCGAGTGCCCGCGCGCGCGGGCGGCGGCGACATGCTCGGCAAGTGTTTTCGCGTCGCTTATTGTGTGGGGCGTGAAGGCCGGCAGCGGTCCGGCCAGAACAGCGTCTCGGATACGCTCTTCCGTGAACGCCAGGAACGCAATGCCAGAAGCCGTCGCATGCATCGGCAGCACCTCGCCGAGTTGCACGCTGACGCGATTGGCCCTGGTCGATTCGACGACATGGACTGTGATCAGGCCGCGCTTCGAATATTCCGACAGGTGCACCGTCTCATCGGTTTCCGCCGCCAGCGCCTCGACCACCGGCACCGCCGTGCGCAGGAAGGGAAACTGGGCTTCGCGCATCAGCGCCAGCCGCGCGACACCGGCGCCCAGCCGGTAAAGACGCGTGGCTTCATCCTGCTCGACCAGCCCATGCGCTATCAGGGAGACCAGCAGCCGGCGCGTTGTTGCCTTGTCATGGCCGGCGCGCCGGGCGAGGTCAGCCAACGCCGTCTCGGGCTCGCCGCGACCGAGCATTTCCAGCAGCGTGATGGCCTTGCTCACCGTACCCATGCGTATCTGATCCTCCATCTGATACTTAACGTGCGAATTAACTTGACAGGAAGCCGGTTCCTTTGCAAGTCTATATTCGAAATGTCGTTGCAAATAATGAAACGACAAGGCGGCCCGAAACAGGGCCTCGACATTTCAGGGACACTTGGCTTCCGCAGCGCGGAATTGGAGGGAAAGATGACGACAATTGAAGCCGGCGAAGCGAACCGGCTGAGGAAGAACAGCCTTGGCGTTGGCGCCATCACCTTCATGGTGATCTCGGCAGCGGCGCCTCTGACGGCTGTGGCTGGCGGCACGCCGCTCGGCATGCTGATGGGCAATGGCGCGGGCTTTGCCGGCACCTATCTGATCGTGACGCTGCTGCTGCTGTTGTTCGCGGTCGGCTATGTCGCCATGTCGCGCCATGTCGGCAATGCAGGCGCCTTCTATGCGTATGCGGCGCGCGGGCTCGGCGGTCTCGCCGGCGGCGCCACGGCGCTGATCGCAATCCTGTCCTACAATGCCATGCAGATCGGCGTCATGGGCCTTCTCGGTGCCGCGACCGCCGGGCTGTTCGCCGGCTGGGGCATCAACTTGCCCTGGTGGGCGTGGAGTTTCATCGCCATCGCCATCGTCGCCGTGCTCGGCTACAGGCAGGTCGACCTGTCGGCCAAGATCCTGACCGTTCTGGTGCTTGCCGAATACGTCGTGGTGCTGATCCTCGACATGGCGATCGTCAAGACCGGAGGCGATAGTGGACTGTCAGCGGCGCCGTTCAGTTGGAGCCAGATCACCAGCGGCGCGCCGGCGATCGCCATCCTGTTCTGCTTTGCCGCGTTCATCGGCTTCGAGGCAACGACGATCTATGCCGAGGAGGCGCGCGACCCCAAGGTCACCATTCCGCGGGCGACATATTTCTCCGTCATCCTGATCGGCGTCTTCTACATGGTCACCGCATGGCTGATGGCGGTCGGTGCCGGCGTTGATAAGCTGCTGCCGGCGCTGCAGGGGCTTCAGGATCCGACCACGTTCCTGTTCGGCCTGTCCGACCGCTACGCCGGAACGATGCTCTCGCACGCCATGAGCATCCTGTTCGTGTCGAGCCTGTTTGCCGGCGTACTGGCGTTCCACAATGCGGTCGCCCGCTACATCTATGTTTCCGGCCGCGAGAAGCTCCTGCCGCGGACCATCGGCGTGACCCATTCGACGCACCAGAGCCCGCATGTCGCCTCGGTCATCCAGAGCGTGCTTGCCGCTGTCGTCGTCGGGCTCTTCGCCGTGCTTGGCCTTGACCCGGTGCTGGCGCTGTTTTCGTGGCTGACCAACGTTGCCACTCTCGGCGTCATCGTGATGATGGCGGTGGCCTCGCTCGCCGTCGTGATGTTCTTCCGTGCCAACCCGTCCAGTCAGGAGAACGCGGTGAAGACCACAATCCTGCCGGGGCTGACCTTCATCGCCTTCGTCATCATCATCTATCTGATCGTCATCAATTTCGGCGGCCTGTCCGGTGCTGGCGGGTTCCTCGGCGTGTTCCTGCCGGCGCTGGTGCTGATCGCGGCCGTGGTTGGCCTTGTGCTGGCGAGCGCGTTGAAGAGCCGGGATCCGGTGGCCTTCGCCGAGCTTGGACAGCCTTTGAAGGACTGAGATCAAGAGGGGCGGCGCATGACGCCGCCCCCTTCTTCACCCTAGGGGAGTAGCGGCGTTGAGCTTTGCCGAGAGCATCACCGTTGAGGCGCTGGAAGCCGATCCGTATCCGATCTATGCTGAACTGAGGCGCAACGCGCCGGTCGCTTTCGTGCCGGCGGTCAACCTCTGGTTCGTCACCCGCTGGAAGGATGTCGAAACGGTCGCGAAGTCGCCCGACATCTTCTCCGCGGTTGTCGGGACATCCCCGGTCGAACGCTCCTTCGGCAAGCCGACCATCCTGACCACCGACGGAGACGTCCACAAGGATCTGCGCCAGGGCGTCGACCCGAAATACCGGCCGCGCACCGTCGCTTCCTATGCCGGGGATCTCGTGCGCTCGATCGCCGGACCCTATCTCGACCGGATCGCCGAGCAGGGTGCGGCGGAACTGATGGCCGAGTATTTCGAGCCGGTGTCGACGCTCAGCCTGGCGCGCTCGCTCGGGCTGGCCGACATCGACATGCCGACCTTGCGGCGCTGGTTCTATGGCCTTGCCCAGGGCGCCATCAATTTCGAGAACGATCCGAAGCGCCAGGAAATCGCCGATGCGATCAGCGCCGAGGTTGGCGCCGCCATCCTGCCGACGCTGGAGAGGCTTGTCCACGCGCCTGACGACTCCGCCCTGTCGCACATACTGCATGACGGCATGCCGCAGGGTGCGACCCGCGCCATCGACTTCGTGATGCCGAGCATCAAGGTCATCCTGCTCGGCGGCATGCAGGAGCCCGGCCATGGCGCCGGCTCCATACTTGCCGGCCTGCTTTCGCATCCCGAGCAGATGCGGCAGGTGCTGGACGATCTGGAAACCTTGGTGCCGAAGGCGGTCGACGAGGGTCTGCGATGGGTCGCGCCGATCGGCACGCAGACGCGCCAGACGACGCGCGCGGTCGAGCTCGGCGGCGTGACCATCCCGGCGGGCGCGCCAGTCGCCGCGCTCGTCTCCTCGGCCAGCCGCGACGAAATCCGGTTCTCCGATCCCGACCGTTTCGACATCCTTCGTGATGAAGGCAACCACGCTGCCTTCGGCTTTGGCCATCACTTCTGTTCGGGTCGGTTTTTTGCGCGCGAGCAGATGTGCCTCGCGGTAAGGCTTCTGCTGGAACGGTTTCCGGATCTGCGGCTGGTGCCAGGCAAGGAACCGGTGTTCCGGGGCTGGGAATTTCGCGCGCCAACCACCCTGCATGTCGCCTTCGGAGCCGGTACGCAATGATCAACCAGAACACCATCGACACGTTGCGCAAGGCCGAGGTCGGCGTGCGAAACCTCTTCATCGATGGTGCGCAGACCGCAGGTGCAAGTGGCGCCACGCTGCCCGTGATCTCGCCGATCGATGGCCGCCCGTTCGCCAGCATCGCCGACGCCAACGCCGTCGATGTCGATCGCGCCGTGGCGTCGGCGCGCAAGGCGTTTGAGAAGGGCTCGTGGTCGCGCGCCGCCCCCGCCTTCCGCAAGAAGATTCTGACGAAGTTAGCCGAGCTGGTCGAAAAGCATGTCGATGAACTGGCGGTGCTTGGCGTCCGCGACAACGGCACCGAGATCGGCATGGCCTACAAGGCCGAGCCGTTATCGGCCGCGGGCACCATCCGCTACTACGCGGAGGCTATCGACAAGGTCTATGGCGAGATCGCGCCGACGGCCGAGAATGTGCTCGGGCTGATCCACAAGGAGCCGCTCGGCGTTGTCGGCGTCATCGTACCCTGGAATTTCCCATTGATGATCGGCGCCTGGAAGATCGCGCCGGCGCTGGCTGCCGGCAATTCCATCGTCGTCAAGCCGCCCGAGGTCGCTTCGCTGACGCTTCTGCGGCTGGCTGAGCTCGCTGCCGAAGCCGGGCTTCACGCCGGTGTGTTTAACGTCGTTACCGGCCGTGGCGCGGTTGCCGGCGAGGCGCTCGGCCTGCACATGGATGTCGACGCCATAGCCTTCACCGGCTCGGGGCCGGTCGGCCGGCATCTGCTTGAGTATGCGGCGCGTTCCAATCTGAAGCGCGTCTTCCTCGAACTCGGCGGCAAGTCGCCCAACATCGTCTTTGCCGACGCCCCGGACCTGAAACAGGCCGCAATCGTCTCGGCCAACGGCATTTTTCGCAATTCCGGCCAGGTCTGCGTTGCCGGCTCGCGCCTGCTCGTCCAGGCGTCGGTCTACGACCGCTTCATGGACGAGCTCCTCGCAGCGACCACGCGGCTGAAGGTCGGCGATCCGCTCAATCTGACGAGCGACGTCGGTGCGGTATCAAGCGCCGAGCAGCTGGACAAGAATCTCGGCTTCGTCGAACGGGCGACAGCTGAAGGCGCCCGTCTGGTCACCGGCGGCGGACGGATCCTGGCCGAAACCGGCGGCAGCTACATGGCGCCGACGATCTTCGAGAACGTGACGCAAGAGATGCAACTCGCCCGCGAGGAGGTGTTTGGGCCGGTGCTCGGCGTGATGCGCTTCGAGACCGAGGAAGAGGCGGTGCGGCTTGCCAATTCGACGGTTTATGGCCTTGCCTCGGCGGTGTGGACCGCCAACCTCTCCACGGCGCATCGTATGGTGCGCAACATCAATGCCGGCGTCGTCCACGTCAACACCTATGGCGGCGCCGACATCACCGTGCCGCTCGGCGGCGTCAAGCAGTCCGGCTTCGGTCGCGACAAGTCGATGCATGCGCTGGACAAATACACCGATCTCAAAACGGCCTGGATTTCTCTCGGCTGACCGTTTCTCGCTAAGCGCTGCCGAGGATGAAATCGGCACAGCGGTCGGCGATCATGATCACCGGCGCGTTGGTGTTGCCACTGATGAGCCTGGGCATGACCGAGGCATCGCAGATCCGCAGGCGCGGCACGCCGCGGACGCGCAACCGCGGATCGACCACGGCACTGTCGTCATTGCCCATCCGGCAGGTTCCCGATGGGTGGTAGACCGTCTTGGCGTGTTCGAGGATGTGGCCGACGATCGCCTGGTCAGGAAGATCCGCGGCCGCGCCCGGCGAAAGCTCCTCCGCCACCATGGCCTGCAGCGCCGGCTGGCGCAGGATGGTGCGGGCGATCTTCATGCCGGCCAGCAGCAAGGCGAGATCGTCCGGATCGGACAGGAAGCCGGTGGTGAAGCGGATCGGATCGGCCGCATCGCGCGAGCGCAGCCTGACCGTGCCGCGCGACTTCGGCCTGAGCACACAAGGATTGATCTCCATGCCGTGCCGCTCGATCGAGCCGTGTTCGGCGCTCTCGATCATCACCGGCAGGACGTGGAACTGGATATCGGGACGGCCATCGCCATCGGCGTCGAAGAAGCCGCCGCTCTCGACCACATTCGAGGTGAGCAGGCCGGTGCGGAACATGAGGTACTGCAGGCCGTGGCGCAGCGCCCGCAGGCCACGGTCCTCACCAAGCAGCGAGATCGGCTGGCGCGTCAGCGCATAGACGGGAGCCGCGACGTGATCCTGCAGGTCGCGGCCGACCGCGGGCATGTCGCGGATGACGGGAATGCCCAGCGCGGTCAGATGTTCGGCTGGCCCCAGTCCCGACAGCATCATCAGCTTCGGCGTCGCCAGCGCGCCTGATGTGAGGATCACTTCGGCTTCCGCCGTCGCTGTATGGGTCTGTCCGTCCGATGTGGTGTAGGCGAGGCCGCTTGCCGCACCGTTTTCCAATGTCACGCCGGTGACAAGCGCATCGGTGATGACGGTGAGGTTGGCATTGCCTGCCAACGGCTTCAGGAACACCTTTGCCGCCGATTGTCTTTCGCCATTCGCGGTCGTCGTCTGGTAAAAGCCGACGCCTTCCTGCCTGTCCCCGTTGAAGTCGTCATTGAAGGGATAGCCGGCCTGTTGCGCGGCCCTGACATAGGCCAGAGACAGCGGATGGCGATGGCGGGGATCGGAGACGGGCAGCGGTCCGGTGGTGCCGTGGCGATTGCCGGCCAGCCGCTCGTTGCGCTCCAGCCGCCTGAACACCGGCAGCACCTCGTCCCAGCCCCAGCCGGGACAGCCAAGGTCGCGCCAGTCATCATAGTCCTGCGGCTGGCCCCTGACATAGAGCATGGCATTGATCGACGACCCGCCGCCCAGCGTGCGGCCCTGCGGCACCGGTAGCCGGCGGCCGCCGACGCTGGGTTCGGGATCGGATTCGTAGATCCAGCTGCGCGCCGTGCCGATCACCTTGGCGAAGGTGGCGGGCATGTCGATGAAGCGCGAATTGTCGGCCGGCCCGGCTTCGACGATCAACACGCGCTGGCCGGTATTGACCAAGCGGTTGGCCAGCGTGCAGCCGGCCGAGCCGGCGCCGGCGATGATGTAGTCGTACGCAGCGTTCATGGCGTCAGGCGTAGCGCATGATGACGGTCTTGGTCTCGAGATAGCCGTCGATCGCCGCGCGGCCGTGTTCGCGGCCGATGCCGGACTGCTTGAAGCCGCCGAAGGGTGCCGCAGGGTCCAGCGTGTTATGCGAATTGACCCACACCGTGCCGGCCTTGAGGCCGTGGACGGCGGTCATCGCCTTGCCCATGTCGCGGGTCCAGATCGAGGCCGACAGGCCATAGCGCGTGTCGTTGGCGATATGGATCGCCTCGTCGAGATCGGCGACCGGCATCGCCGCTACCACCGGACCGAACACCTCCTCACGCGCGATCTCCATGTCGGGCCTGATATTGTGCAGGATGGTCGGCGCGACATAATGGCCCCTGGCCGGTACCGACCGCGCGCCGCTGACGCGTTCGCCGCCGGCCGCCAGGCTGCGCTCGACAAAGCCCTCGACGCTCCTTCGATGCTTGGCCGAGACCAGTGGGTTGATCTGGGCTTCGGCATCGCGGCCGGCGCCCAGTGTCATGCCATCGGCGATCTCGGCCAGCCGCGTCAGCGTGCGGTCATAGATAGACTTTTCGATCAGCAGCCGCGAGGCCGAGGTGCAGACCTGGCCCTGGTTGAAAAACATGCCGAGCCCGGCGACCAGGGGCTCAATGCCCTCTTCCATGTCGGCAAGCAGGATCATCGGCGATTTCGACCCGAGCTCCAGCGTGAAGCGGGCGACATGGTCGACGGCCGCGTGGCCGACGCGTTTTCCCACTTCCGTCGAACCGGTGAAGGTCAATTTGTCGATGCCGGGATGACGGATCAGCGCCTCGCCGGTGACGCTGCCGCTGCCGGTCACGATGTTGATGACGCCGGGCGGGAAGCCTGACGCCTTGATCAGTTCTGCGAGCCTGAGCAGGCCGAGCGGCGTCTCCTGCGGCGGCTTCAACACCACGGTGCAGCCGCAGGCGAGCGCCGGCGCGATCTTCCACATGCCGATCAGCAACGGGAAATTCCACGGCACGATGGCGCCGACGACGCCGACCGGTTCCATTATGGTCATCGCTTGATGCCTGGCGCCAGGCGGCACCGGAATGGACACCTGGAAGGTCGAGCCCTCGATCTTGGTCGCCCACCCGGCATAATAGCGCAGCCAGTCGACGCTGCCGCCGGCGCTAAGCATGCGGGCGACACCTAGCGACTTGCCGTTCTCGATGCTTTCGATCTCGGCCAAGAGATCGGCATCGGCCTCGATGGCGTCGGCGAGCTTCAGCATCAGGTTCTGGCGGTCGACCGGCCGCATTGAGGCCCACGGGCCTTCAAGGGCTGCACGCGCAGCACGCACCGCCTGGTCGACCAGTTCGGGACCGCTCTCGGGCACATGCGCGACGATCTCGCCGGAGGCGGAATCATCGACAGCGAGGCCATTTCCCGCCAAGCCGTCAACAAAGCGTCCATTGATGAAGGGCCGGTGCGGACGCGCCAGGAAAGCGGCGGCAGCAGTGCTGATCGGCGGCACGGTTCTCTCGTTCACGCCATCCTCCTCGATTGCTGGTGAACACGTTGCATCAGGGTTATGGAGCGTGTCGGCTGGCTTCAAGCGGCTGATGGTGCCAGTGCACGCTCAGTCAAAACAAAGTTCCCGCTTGGACAAGACGCCCCGCAGTCGACTGGCCTAGACCAAAGTCGCATCGAGCAGCGTGTTTTGCGCAGGCTTCCCGGTTGTCAAAGAGGTGTCGACGATTGAGTGCGTTGCTGGGCAATCCGATGGTCACCACTGCTGCGCTGCCACTCGCGCTCGGCACGGTGATGGCGCTGTTGGCAAGGGTCGCACTGCCGGGATCAGTGCTTTCTCTGCTGTGGGCCGCTTTGATTTTGTTCTTCTATTGGGACACGCTCGGGCCGCCTGTGGTGCCGCCGGTCGCCGCCAGCCAGAAGCTGATCTATCTCGCCTCTGGCGGCATCGTCGTTGGCCTGTTGCCCGAACGCCTGTTGGGCGCTGCCGTTGCGGGCAAGCTTGTCGCCGCCGCGCTTGCGGTAGCCTTGCTGTGGCTTGGCTGGCGCCGCCTGGCCGGCGGTTCACTCGACCTGCAGATGGTCGCCGCCCTCATCGCCGGCCTGTTGGCGATCGTCGGCGCCGCGATGCTGCTGTCGGCGCGGTCCTCGCCATCGTCGTCCGCCGAAGCGCCGTTCCTGGTGCCGGCGGCGATGCTCGCTTTTTGCCTGGCCGGCGCCATCATCTCGGTGCTTGGCGCCTCGATCGTCACCGGGCAATTGCTGGGATCGCTTGCCGCGCTCGCCGGCGGCTGGTGTCTTGTCCAGTACATCACAGTGCTGCGCGGAGGCTCCGCCGTTGCCTGGAGCAAGGGCACTGAACTGCTGCTTATCTACGCCGCAGCCACCGTGCAGATCCAGGTCGCGCTGCTGGCGCCGAAGGCTAATCCGGTCGCGCTGGTGCTTTCATCCTTGCCGCTGATCGTGGCCATGCTGATGCCCGGTCCGCTGCGGGGCCTTGTTCCCGGCGTCCGGCCGTTGCGGCCGCCGATTGCCGGTCTGCTGATCGCCACACCGGCGATATTGGCCATCCTGACGGCGATCCTATGGGCGCCGCATGGAGCCGCCCTCGGCTTTTCCTGAGCCAAAGAACGACAACCAACAATGGGGAGAGTTACGTGACGATGAGAAAACTGACGGCCGCGTTGGCCTTTGCCTCGGTGTGCGCATTCGCATCGGCAGCACATGCCGACACTTACGAGATCGACGGCCAGCACGCCTGGATCACCTTCACCATAAAGCACGGCATCTACGGCATCGCGCATGGCCAGTTCGATGCGGTGAAGGGCGCCATCGTGATGGACAAGGCCGATCCATCGAAAAGCAGCGTCAAGGCCGAGATCGATGTCGGCTCGGTGCACACCGCCTATGACCAGCGCGACAGCGATTTGAAAGGCCCCGACTTCTTCAACGCCGCCGAATTCCCGGCGATCTCCTTCGAAAGCACCAAGGTAGAGAAGGTCAGCGACAAGACCGGCAAGGTCACCGGCAATCTCACCATCAGCGGTGTGTCCAAAGAGATCACCCTCGACGTGACGCTGATCAACGAGGCGCCGGCGCCGTGGGATGCGACGCTGACCAAGGCGGCGTTCAGCGCCACAGGCAAGGTCAGTACGGCCGACTTCCCGATGGCCAAGGCCGCGGCCGGCTTCGGCCTTGGATCGGATGTCGACATCGTCATGGATTTGGAAGCGGTGAAAAAGTAATCCGGCGAGCGAGTGCCGCGCGCAAGGTCGCGCGGCACTTCATCGGACAGGGCGCAAAGTGCGCACTCAGTCAAAACAAAGTTCTCGCTCGGACAAGACGCAGATTGGCCGGTGCCGCATTATTCCCAGCGAAGATCGGCACATAGCCGGCGCGCTTACCAATCGGGATGGAACAATGCGATTTTCGGGAAAGACGGCTTTCATTACCGGCGGCGGCACCGGGATCGGCGCGGCGGTGGCCAGGCGCATGGCGGCCGACGGCGCCAAGGTGGTCCTGATGGGCCGGCGGCGCGAGCCGCTGGAAGCTGTGACCAAGGATATTGGCGGTCTGGTGGTGCAGGGCGATGCCGCCGATCCGAAGGCGGTGCGTGCGGCGCTTGCCGAAGTGCATGAAAAAATCGGACCGGTCGACATCCTCGTCGCCAATGCCGGCGGCCATGGTGTCGGCCCGACGATTTCGATGAGCGACGAAACCTGGAGCCTGGCGACGCGCACCAATCTCGACACCGCTTTCGTCTGCGCCCGCGAATGCCTGCCGGACCTGATCGCGCGGAAGGGCAACATCGTCGTCGTTGCCTCGATCGCCGGCCTGTTTGCCGGCCCGGACGCCGCCGGCTACGTCACCATGAAGCATGCCTGCATCGGCTTCGGCAAATCGCTGGCGCGCGACTATGGCCGCAAGGGCGTGCGCACCAACATCATCTGCCCGGGTTGGGTCTCGACCGACATGGCCGACGAACAGATGGCGGTGATCGTCGAGAAGCACGGACTTGGCTCGATCGACGATGCCTACCGGCTGGTGACCAGGGACGTCCCGCTCGGCCGGCCGGCGACACCGGAAGAGGTTTCCAACGTCGTCTGCTTCGTCGCTTCGAGCGAGGCGGCCATGATGAACGGTTCGATCCTGACCGTCGATGGCGGCGCCACCGTCGTCGACCTGCCGACATTAGTTTTTGTCGATTGATTGGGAGAGTGCGATGAACGACCAGAACAGGCCGGCGGACTGGAAGCATTTCGACGATTTCGCCGCCGGCATCGCCACCAACCGGCTGGCGACGACATCAGCGTTGCGCGGCCAGACCTTCAAGATCACGCTCGACACGGGGCGCACAATCGACCTTGCCTTCACGTCGCCCGACACGGTGGCGTGGAGCGAGGGCAGCGAGGCCGGCGCGGACTGGTACGAGGCGCTCGAAGTCGCCGCCAACGTGTTCTTCATCAACATGACTTTCGCCGCCCGGCCGACCGAGGATGAGGCCTACATCGTCAACACCAGCACGCGCCGCGTGCTGTCGGTGCGCGAACGGGTGCGTGAAGCAGGCGAAGCGCCCGGCGAGCCGCGCGTCGCGCAGACCTGGTCGGCCGGCGTGCTCGGGGATCCCAGCAACGCGCCGACCGGTATCAAGCCGGCGCCGACCCGGGACCTGATCGGGCTCACCGCGCACTACACATACAGCCCCAACCACGTCTACGAGCACATCTATCTGAGCTCCGAGCGCTATGCCTGGCAGAACCTCGTCGGCATCCAGCGTGGCCATGGCGACGTCGACCTGGCGACCACCTGGAAGTTTGCCGACAACCAATATGTGTTCGGCTTCCGCGAGTTCATCATCCCGGTCGCCTCGCTGTTCTTCTACAATTGGGACGTCATGCGCTCGACCGGGAAATTCCTCGGCGTGACCAGCCTGGGCAAGGTCGAGAACAAGCCGGCCGGCGCTCACATCGAGAAGAAATCCAGAACCGTCTACGACGAAGGCAAGGCGCCGGTCTGACCGCGCGGGAGAACGCGATGAACAAGAACTACGAAGCGATCAAGGCCCATTACGCCGGTTCCGATGCCAAGGACCTATCTGCGATGATGGCGCCAATCACCAGCCGCACCGCCTGGACCGAAATGGCGGGCTTCCCCTATGCCGGCACCTATGTCGGCCCCGACGCCATCATAGCGGGGGTCTTCAAGCGCATCGGCGAGGAGTGGGACGGCTACACGCTGAAGCTCGAAAGACTGGTCGACGGCGGCGCCACCATCGTCGGCATCGGCACCTATTCGGGCACCTACAGGAAGACCGGCAAGCAAATGTCGGCGCGCGTCGTCCATGTCTGGGAGATGGACGACGGTAAAGCCGTGAGTTTCGAGCAGTTCACCGATACCAGGCTGGTCGCGGCAGCGACGGTCTGAGGCATGCGGGCGGGCGCCGATGCGTCCGGCCGATGAAACAACCTGGGAGGATGCAATGGGAAACAATCTGAAGGCAATGCTGGCGGGCCTGGTGCTGTCGACCGCACTTGCGGCCGGCGGCACAGGGGTCGCGAATGCCGCCGGCGACGAGATCGTCATCGGCGCTCCGATCTCCTTGACCGGGCCGCTGGCCGGCGACGGCAAGGAGCAGAAATGGGCCTATGAGCAAGCGGTGGCCGACATCAACAAGGCCGGCGGCATCATGCTCAAGTCGGCCGGCAAGAAGCTGCCGGTGCGCCTCGTCGTCGCCGACGACGAAAGCTCGGAAGGCAAGGTCGCCTCGGCGCTGGAAAACCTCATCAAGGTGCAGAAGGTCGACGCGCTGCTATCGACCCATTCCGGGCCGATGAACATCGCCGGTGCCATCGTCGCCGAGAAATACAAGAAGTTCTACATGATCACGACGGCGTTCCCGTTCGAGTGGCAGCCGTTGAAGCTCAAATACCCGGCCCTCTTCTTCTTCCACCCGGGGCCGGGCGCCGAGGTGCCATTCGAGATCTGGAACAAGCTGCCGGCCAATGAGAAGCCGAAGAACCCGGCACTTGTCACCGAGGATTCGCCCGACGGCAAGGGCTTTGGCGGCGCCTTCGAGGCGGCGGCCAAGAAATATGGCTACACTTTCGCGGTCGATGATCCCTGGGCGATCGGGGCCACCGACTATTCGGCGCTGATCACCAAGCTCAAGGCCGCCAATGTCGACGCCATGCTGGTGTTCGGCTCGCCGGCCGACACGGTGACGCTGCTGCGCCAGATGAAGGAGCTCGGCTTCTCCGTGCCTTATCTGCATGGCTGGAAAGGCACCTGGACGGGCGAGTTCCACGAAGCGCTCGGAGCGGATTCGGACTACATCATGACCGACGGTTTCTGGTCGTCGAGCTATCCCTATCGCGGCGCCAAGGAACTCGGCGATCGCTACGAGGCCGAATTCAACAAGGACTCCGTCACAGTCGGCGCCTTCTACGCTAATGCGCAGGTGCTGGCGCAGGCGATCGAAAAGGCGGGAACCACCGATGCCGCCGCGCTGCATGACGCGGTCTTCAACCAGGAATTCAAGGACACCGTCGTCGGCGATCTCAAATTCGACCAGACCGGCTTTGCGCTGATCCCCAGCGTTGCCACGCAATGGTGGCAAGGCAAGCACCAGCTGATCTTCCCGAATGGCAACTGGACCTACAAGCCGGCGCCGGCCTGGGACAAGCGCTGAGCGGCGAGGGCACGGGCTCCGACGTTGCCGCCTGCCCTTCTCCCCGTCCTACTCGGGGAGAAGGCCGGCAGGGCGATGAGGGCGGCGCTGACCTCGATAGATTGCGCGGATAGCTTCCCCTCGAGAAACGGAAACACACGATGCAGCCTGACGAAACCTTGCTTCGCCTCGAGGCGATCCAGAAGCGGTTCGGCGGGCTTGTCGTGCTCAACAACATCGACATCGCCGTCGGAGCCAATGAGCTGATCGGGCTGATCGGTCCCAACGGCGCCGGCAAGTCGACACTGTTCAACGTAATTACCGCGCTCTACACCCCAACCCAGGGCCGTATCCGCTTCCGTGGCGAGGACATCACCGGCACGGCCCCGCATCGCATCTGCCGGCTCGGCATTGCCCGCACCTTCCAGCTGGTGCGCACGTTCCTGACCATGACGGCCTTCGAGAACATCATGGTAGGTGCCGTCTATGGCTCGGGCGGCCGCGTCAAGCATGCGACGGCAGCCGCCGAGGAGGCACTTGAACTGGTCGGGTTGACCGCCAAGCGCGATGTCCGCACCGCGCATATGACGTTGTCCGACCGGCGGCTGCTGGAGATCGCGCGAGCCGTTGCCTCCAGCCCGGGGCTGCTGTTGCTGGACGAACCGATGGCGGGGCTGAACCCGACCGAGATCCAGCGCACGGTCGATGTCATTCGCCGCGTGCGCACAGACAAGGGGGTCTCGATCCTGTGGGTAGAGCACAAGGTCGATGCCATCATGAAGGTATGCAGCCGGGTGATCGTGCTGGACCATGGCGAGAAGATCGCCGACGGCACGCCGCGCGAGATCGTCGCCAACCGCAAAGTGATAGAGGCCTATCTTGGCGAACCGGCTGCTTGACGTCACCAATCTGGAAGTCGCCTATGGCGACGTCGGAGCGCTGTGGGGCGTGTCGATCCACGTCGACGCCGGCAGCATCGTCGCCATTGTCGGCGCCAACGGCGCGGGCAAGACGACGCTGCTGAAGACCATCTCCGGTCTGCTGAAGCCGAAGCGCGGCGAGATCTTCCTCTCCGGCGCGCCGCTGGCCGGCAAGGCGCCGGAGGAGATCGCGGCGATGGGCATCGCGCATGTACCGGAAGGGCGCGGCCTGTTCCGGCAGATGACCGTGCTGGAAAACCTCGAGCTCGGCGCCTTCCAACCCAAGGTGCGGAAGCGCTTCAAGCAGTCGCTGGAGAAAGCCTACACGCTGTTTCCGCGGCTAAAGGAGCGGGCAGGGCAGAAGGCCGGTTCGCTCTCCGGCGGCGAGCAGCAGATGCTGGCGATCGCGCGCGCCACCATGTCGGACCCGTCGCTGCTCATCCTCGATGAGCCGTCGCTGGGGCTCAGCCCGATCGTGGTGCAGCAGATGTTCGCGCTGATCGAGACCTTGCACAAGCAGGGCGTCACCATCCTCCTGGTCGAGCAGAACATCCATCAGGCACTGAAGGTCGCCGACTATGCCTTCGTGCTGAAAACCGGCGAGCTTGCCATGCAAGGCACTGGTGCCGAGCTCATCGCCGATCCCGAAATCCAGAAGGCCTATATGGGCGTCTTGGAGGTGCAATGATGCAGAACATTCCGCCTCCCGAAATCCTGCTGCAGCTGTCGCTCAACGGCGCGCTGGGCGGCGCCATGTACGGCGTTGCGGCGGTGGGCCTCAGCCTCATCTTCGGCACCATGCGGCTGATCTTTCTGGCGCAGGGCGCGATGATCATCCTGTCCGCCTATTTCGTACGGGCGCTGTTCTACGGCGTCGGCATCGACCCTTTCGCGTCGCTGCTGATCGTCGTGCCCGTCGGGCTCGTCGTCGGCTGGCTGGTCTACCAAGGCCTGTTTCGCCGCGCGGCGGCAGCGGAGGACCGCAACATCTCACTCTTGATCGCGGTCGGTCTGATGTTCCTGATCCAGAACCTGATGACGGTTATCTGGGGCGGCAACACCGCGGCCATCGTCACCTCCTACACGGCGAGCGGCATCGAGATTTTGGGCGTGCGCACCTCCTTCACCCGCTCGATGGGCTTCGTGATTGCGCTCGCCGGTACCGGCCTGGTGGTGCTATTCCTGCGCAAGACATTGGTTGGTAAGGCGGTGCGCGCGGCCTCCGAGGACATGGAGGCGGCGACGCTGATGGGCATCAGCCCGCACCGCGTCAACGCCGTCGCCTTCGCGATCGGCATCGGACTCGCCGGAGCGGCCGGCGTCGCGGTGGCGACGACTTTCCCGTTCAACCCGTTCGCCGGCTTCATCTTCAGCCTCAAGGCGCTGGTGGCGCTGGCGCTGGGCGGGATCGGCAATGTCGCGGGCGCACTTGCCGGCGGCATCATCCTCGGCCTGATCGAAGCCTATGTGCAGTATTTCATCTCGGGCGGCTGGACCAACGCTATCGCCTACGGCGTGTTCCTGGCGGTGCTGATGTTCAAGCCGGAAGGCCTGTTCAGCCGGCCCTACAAGAAGGCTTGAGCGTCATGATGATGAAAGCCTTGCCGGAACAATTCTGGATTGGGATCGCAATTGCCGTGGTCGCTGCCCTCGCGCTGGTGCCGCTCCTGCCCGGCGCGATCGATTCTTACGCCTTCTCGTTCCTGTTCTTCGTTTTCATCTACGCCACTATGGCGCAAGGCTGGAACCTCGTTGCCGGCTTCGGCGGCCAGATCAGCCTCGGCAACCATGCCTTCTTCGGGCTCGGCGCCTACACCACCGCCATTCTGTGGAGCGGCAATTATCTCTGGGGCACGTTCTATGACGCCTATCCGCGGATCTACTATTTCGACCCGGTGACGATGATGCTGGGCGGGCTGGTCGCGGCCGTCGCCGCCATCATCATCGGCCTGCCGCTGCTGTCAAAGCTGCGCGGCGACTATTTCGCGCTCGGCACGCTCGGCTTCGGCGAGATCATCAAGGTGATGTTCATCAATGGCGGTGATTTCACCGGCGGCGCCTTCGGCGTCGTGGCGCCCGCCGGCACCTTCGATACGCTCTTGCCGCACTATCTGGTCGGGCTCGGCCTGATGGTGGGCACGGCGCTTGCCATCCGCTTGCTGATGCGCTCGCGCTACGGCCTGGCGCTGATCGCCGTGCGCGACGACGAGATGGCGGCTTCGGCCAACGGCATCGATACGCTGAGGATCAAGGTCGCCGCCTTTGCTGGCAGCGCCTTCATCGCCGGCGTCGCCGGCAGCCTCTATACCTACTACATCTTCCATGTCGGCCCGGACTCCGTCTTCGACCTCGACTGGATGCTTTTGCCGCTGATGATGACGGTGGTCGGCGGCACCGGCACCCTGCTCGGCCCGATCCTCGGCGCCTTCGTCATGTACGCGGTGTTCGACCTGGCGCGCATCGTGGTGCCGGATTACCACCCGGTGATTTCGGGGCTGACCATCATCTTGGCGATGCTGTTCTTGCCGAAGGGGCTGATGCGGAGTTTTGCGGGCAGGGCGCGGACGGCTTGAGGTCTGGGTACAGCCCTGTTGAAGCGTCAGCGCTGCAAGTCGGGAGTGAGAGCCCTCGAAAAATTATGGAAGGTGAGGATACAATGTGCCTCATACGGGCGCAAAACAATTTGCTGTATCCGATAAAGGTACGGCTAACAGCACCTTCCTAATGCACCACCATACGCACTCGCTCCCGCAAATCTCTCGGCGCCACGTCATACTTGCTTCTGAACGCCCGCGAAAAATGTGCGCTCGAATTGAACCCGCAGGCAAACGCGATTTCCGAGATGGAGGCTGAGGCGCGGGCGGGCGACAGCAGCTCCTGCTTGCTGCGCTCCAGCCGCCTATCCCACACGAACCGCTCCAGTGTGGTGCCTTCGCCTTCGAAGGCGCGGTGCAGATAGCGGCGGGAGCAGCCCATGTGGCGGGCTATGTCCTCGGCCGACAGGTTTGAGCGCGCCAGGTTGGCGTCGATATAGGCGACGATGCGTTCGCGCAGCGCTTCCAGCGGCGAGCGGCGGAAGTCCGGCGCCGTCGGCTTTGCCTGGATCAGTCCGTTGACGAGTTGTATCAAGCTTTCTCCGACACGGCGGCAGCCGGCCTCGTCGAGCTTGTGAGCGGTGCCGATCGCCATCTGCATCAGACCGGAAACGATATGGGTGAGGCTGTCGTCGTTGCCGGGCAACGGCACCGGCGCCGAGAGCCGCGCCAGCGTCCCGTCGCCGAAGGTCGAGCGCGGCACCTGCAGGATGAGCTGGTCAACATCCGACAGGTTTTGCAGCGAATAGCTGCGCATTGGATCATAGATGATCGCAGCGCGTGGGCCGAGATCGACCGCGACCTCCTGCTGCTCGAAGCGGCTGTGACCGCTGAGCTGCATCAGGATCTTGATCGCGTCGGGATCGAAGCTGCGCCAGAAGGTACGGTCGCTGACGACCAGATGCGACTTGGCCTTGATCTCGGAAAGCCGGCAGGAGCCGAGATGCACGGAAACGAGCTTCGGCAGCGACGGCGCCTCGCCGCGTGAGAAACGCTGGGTGATCGGGCCGAACAGCATCCGCGACGCAGATAGGAAAGCCTCGCCGTCGGCGACGCTCACGTGGTGGGCGATCATAGTCTCCTCCACATTCTCGTTGTTCCCGTCTTGTCGCGGGATTGTGACGCAGCGGCAGCGCCACGTCATCCTTAACATGATAAGCATCTTTGCCGCAACGGCGGAGGTGCTTCACGCCGCGCCGGACGAAGTCGGCCGGCATCCTGGTGTCCGCGTTACTGAAGGGCCCCATGCCGCTGCCGTGCGGAAAGGCCCGATCTTGCGGTCGAGCCGTTTCAAAGGCCGGTACCCGGTCGCCGTCGGCGAGATAGCCGTGCACGTCGGCGCGATAGCCGGTCCGCTCGGTGGCCAAGCACTGGAAGACACATTCATCAGGGCGTCCATGCCGGCACAGGGAAGGCGTTCCGCCTCGGTCTATTCGACTTCGGACGCGCGAGCACGGCGAGCAGATCGCCGCCGTTCTCCTCGGAGGACCTTCATAGGTCCTCCGGATCAGATCGAATTGGCGCTCATCTCAGCCCCACTTCATCTCGCCCTTCGCGACCTTCGAGCCGATGTCGAGGGCGACGCCCATGCCGAGGCCTGGGAAGCGGGCCTCCATCGCGCTCTTCAGCGCCGCGGCGTCCGCGGCCTTGGCGAGTTCCTGCTCGAAGGCCAGAAGATAGGTCTTGGTGTATTCGACAGCGGAGATGTCGACCGGCGACTCAGGCGTCATGTGCCCCGGCACGACGACGGTCGGCTTGCGCGCTGCGATCTTGTCGAGATTGGCAATCCAGGCCGCGCGTGATTCCCTGGTCGGGGTGTCGGCGGTCCAAACATGAACGCCGGCGAAGACCAGGACGCCGCCAAACACCGCGTTCAGCGAGGGCGCCCAGAGATAGCGGCGATTAGCGAGGCCCTCGGCGGCGACGAACTCCACCGTCTCACCATCCACAGTCAGTGACGGACCGTCAAACGCATCGGGCAGGACGATGTCGGCCAGCGTCTGCGGACCGTTCTCCTTCAGTTGGGGTCCCCATACATCGAGCTTCTTCTTGACCGACGCCTTGATCGCGGCAACCGTGTCCGAGGCGGCGACGACCTTGGCCTCGGGGAATGCCTCACGCACCGGCTTCAGGCCGAAATAGTAGTCCGGGTCCGACTGGCTGACATAGATCGTGGTCAGTTTCTTGCCGCTGGCCTTGATCTCTCCGGCCAGCGCGCGGCCGTCCGGATAGGTGAAGCCGCCGTCGATCAGCAGCGCCTCGGTGGCACCGGAAAGCAGGACGGGGGCGCGGAAAAAACCGTTTGGGCCGGCCGGGAAATGCTTCCAGGCAAGTCCGGTTCCAGCCGCACGGCCGATATCGTCAGGGGCGAAGACGGCAGCGGCGCTGATGGCAAATGTGGTTTTCATGACTTGTCTCCTCGTAAGCATGTGGGTGTCCTCTCGGATTGGATGGCGCTGAAGAAATCGGGCTGCGCGCGATATTGAGATCGAGTCGGCCGGGTCCAGCCGCCGGATAAATTCAGGAAGCTCAGATAGGGCCGAGTGATCGTGGTGTGGACGATACCGTTCTCGCAGTCCCCGACATGGACCCACGGTCGTACCGGCAACCTCGGTCCAGACCATGAACATCCCTGGCCGAACTTCCAGCGCCCGGTCGCGGACGGCCTTTACCTTGGCGAATTTGACCGCCTCCGCGGGGGCAAGCGCATGAAGGCACCTCGGTATCGAACTGCAGATGGAAGGCGAGGTCGCCGAAGCGAGCCTCGTAGACGTGGCCCATTGCGGGAAAAGCCTCGATCGTCACTCTGCTTTTCCTCCTGCGCGGACCCGGTTGCCCGACGCACAGAAGGATGGACCGTTTCGATTGGACGATAAATATCGATGAATTGGATTCAATGTGAGGTATAAGCGCACAATCGGAGCAGGCGAGCATGGAAGCAATCAACCTCAACAGACTGGCGTACTTCGCGGCCGTGGTGGACATGGGCTCGTTCACTCGCGCGGCCGATCGGCTAGGCGTCAACAAGACAGTCGTCAGTCAACAGGTTGCGCGGCTTGAAGCGGAATTGAAGACAAGCCTGCTGCTGCGCACGACGCGCAGGGTCGAGCCGACCGAGGCAGGCCGGCAGCTTCACGCGCGATGCGTGATGATCCTGAGCGAGGCAGAAGAGGCCTTCGCCGAACTTGCCCAGACCAATGCTCAGCCGTTGGGCGTACTGCGGATCACCGCGTCCAACGATTACGGCGCGATCACCGTCGCGCCACTGGCAGCCGAGTTCTGTCGAATCTATCCGGCATGCCGGGTCGATCTCATCCTCTCGGACGCCAGGATGGATCTGGTCGCCAACCAGATCGACCTTTCGATTCGCGTAGGTTGGCTTACCGACTCCAGCCTGCAGGCGCGCCGGATCAGCTCATTCCGGCAATTTCTGGTCGCCGCGCCCGACATAGCCGGAGACTTGTCCCCGAGCGAGCCCGAGGAACTGTCCGGCCTCCCCTTTGTCGCGAATGTCGCGCTGAAGGAGCCGCTGGTGTGGCGGTTTACCCGGGGGGATCATGAACTGCGGACAGTCCGCATGAAGCCCGGCATGACGATCAACAGCACCCCGGCCGTGCTGGAGGCAACCCTAGCGGGCGCCGGTATGTCGATCCTTCCCGATTTTCTTGTCGGCGATCATATGGCGGCTGGCCGGCTGGTGCCGATTCTGCCTGCCTGGACGCTGCCTACCGGCGGCATCCACGCCGTGTATCCGGCCGGCCGATTCCGCCCGCCCAAGGTTGCACGGTTCGTCGAGATGCTTTCTCAGAACGGCAGGCAGCGGCCTCGAAACCTCTTCCGCAACGGCTGATGTCTGCTCGCGGGCGTCGTCTCGCCACCGTGTACAGCGAAGTCGCCCCGAGTTCCTCTTTCGAGAAAGTCCGTCCAACGCCCTGAGCGTGTTCCGACCAGCCGGTCGAACCGATCGGAAACTGATCTTTGGGCAGCAGAAATCTGACCGCCGGCTATATGAGCCGCTCGCGGCATTGCGCGAGCGTCTTCGCTCTGCGGATATCCGGGCGGAGGGCAGCCGCTCGTTCCGCCCGATTTTGCGAGATTATGGCGCAAGGGCATGCCCGATGCATCCGTCGCGGAGATGCAAGGCTAAGGTTCGCCGGTGAGACGCGCCGTGATCAACCGTGCTGCCTTGATTGCTGCCCTGCCCTGTGTGGCTGCGGTCGCGTCGTCGACGCGTGAGACGGGCGAAGCCACCGCCAAGGTGCCGATCGGCTGGCCGTCAGCGCCGAGGATCGCCGCGGCGATGCTGTGCACGCCTTCCTCATAGCCCTGTGCGCTGCGAGAGTAACCGCGCGTGGCGGCAAGCCGTATCGCCTCCACAACCTTGTCCGGCCGCGTCACCGTATGCCGGGTGAACACCTGCAGCGGCTTTTTGAAATAGGCGCCGACCACATCCGGGCTTGAAGCGGCCAGGAAGGCGACGCCGGACGCTGTGCCGTGCAGCGGCAGCACCTGGCCAACATCGACATTGACGCGGTTGGCCTTGGTGGAAAGCTCAACATGGACGGTCAGCAGCGCCCCGGCGCTGAATTCCGACAGATGCACGGTCTCGCCGGTTTCGAGCGAAAGCTCTCGCGCCACAGGCGCCGCGACGCGGACGAAGGGGAAATGTGCGTCGCGAATGCGGGCCAGCCGCGACAGGCCGGCGCCCAGCCGGTAGCGGCGACCCTTCGGCTCCTGCTCGATCAGCCGGTGGTTGGAAAGCGCTAGCAGCAGGCGCCTTGCGGTGGCTTTGTCGAGACCGGCCTTGCGGGCGAGGTCGGAGAGGCCGATCTCCGGTTCACCCACCGTGAACAGCTCCAGCAGCGAAACCGCCTTGCCGACTGTGCTCATTATCGATTCTCCGAGATACTTCGCGTGTGAATTAACTTGACAGCAGCCGACCCGCCTTGCAGTCTATAACATACAAAATGCTGGTTCAAATAGTGAACCAGATTGGAACGCGCGCGCCCCAAAATAATCGCGCGGCAGGGAGAGTTAAGCGCTGTGATGGCTGCCAGCAGAAGCGATTCGCATTCAACGACCATTGGTGAGCTGCTCGACCGCGAGCAGGCGCGCTTCAGTGACACGCATCCGCGCTCAGCGGCGGCCTGGGAAGAGGGCAAGCAGCGTTTCCTCTATGGCGGACCCTCGCACTGGATGCGGCGCTGGGCCGGCGGCTTCCCGGTTTATGCCGCGTCGGCCAGCGGCGCCCATATAAGAGACATCGACGGTCACGACTATGTCGACTTCGCCCTTGGCGACACTGGCGGCATGTGCGGCCACGCGCCGGAGGCGGTGACTTGCGCCGCACTGCGCCAGTTGCAGAACGGCACAACGATGATGCTGCCCACGGAGGACAGCCTGTGGGTTGGCACTGAGCTGCATCGTCGCTTCGGACTGCCCTACTGGACGCTGACCACCTCGGCCACCGACGCCAATCGCGGCGCCATCCGCATCGCCCGCATGATCACCGGCCGCGACAAGGTGCTGGTTTTTTCCGGCTGCTATCACGGCAGCGTCGAGGAAGCGCATGTCGAGATCCGCGACGGCCGTGTCGGCCTGCGTAACATGATCCATCCCAACGGTGTCGACCATTCGGCCGTATCGAGGGTGGTCGAGTTCAACGATGTCGCTGCGCTCGAAACGGCACTCTCGGCTGGCGACGTCGCCTGCGTGCTGACCGAGCCGCTGATGACCAATTTCGGCATGATCCCGGTCGCCGACGGCTTTCATGACGCCCTGCGCGAGATCACCCGCCGCACCGGCACGGTCTTGATCATTGACGAGACGCATACGATCTCCAGCGGACCCGGCGGTTATTCGTCCGAGCATGGGCTGGAGCCGGACATTCTGGTCGCCGGGAAGGCCATCGCCGGCGGCATTCCGGCCGGCATCTTCGGCGTCTCGCAGGCGATCGCCGAGCGGTTGTGGGCCATCGTGCCGATGGTCAATCCGCGCGTGCGCCAGTCGGCGCATCTCGGCATCGGCGGCACGCTGGCCGGCAACGCACTCACCGTAGCCACGATGCGCGCTGTGCTGGAAGAGGTGCTCACGCCCGCCAACTTCGAAATCATGATCGGCAGAGCCTCGCGGCTGGCGGAGATGGCACGTGGCATCATAAACGCCAATAAGTTGCCGTGGCATGTGACGCAGATCGGCGCCCGCGCCGAGATCATGTTCATGCCCGATCCGCCGCGGAACGGCGCCGACGTCATCGCCGGCCGGCGCGGCGATCTCGAGACGCTGCTGCACGCCTTCTACATGAACGAGGGCATATTGGTGACGCCCTTCCACACCATGTTCCTGATGTGTCCGGCGACGACCGAGGCCGATGTCGACCGCCACGCCGAGGTCTTCACCCGTTTCATTGATCTCGTGCGTGGCGCCGGAGTCGTCTGAGCGATGGCGAAACCATTCGATCTCAGCGGCAAGGTGGCGCTGGTGACCGGCGGCGGACGCGGCATCGGTGCTGCGATCGTGACCCGCTTCGCCGAGGCCGGTGCTAGTGTCGTCATCGCCAATCGAACGTTCGATATGGCAAAAGCGCTGACCGCCGAATTGTCCGCCCGCAAGCTGGATGTTCGTGCGGTTCCGCTTGCTGGGCTCGACCGCGCCAGGCTGCACGCACTGGTCGGCGACATTGTACGTCAGGCGAGCCGGCTCGACATCGTCGTCCACAATGCCGGCGGCTGTCCCTGGGCCTCGATTGAGGATCTTGACGAGGACAAGCTCGATGAAGCGCTGGCGCTTAACCTCAAGCCTTGCTTCTGGCTGGCGCAGGCAGCAGTTCCGGTGATGCGCAAGAACGGCTTCGGCCGCATCCTTGTCACCTCTTCAGTGTCGGCGCGCTTGGCGATGGCCGGCGGCGCGCATTACTCGGCCGCCAAGGCCGGCGTCAACGCCTTCATTCGGGGTGCCGCCTTCGAATTCGCGCGCGACGGCATTACCGTCAACGGTGTCGAGCCGGGCTTCATAGCCAAGCCGGGTAGGGGCACGATGAGCGCGCCGGAAGTTGCCGGGCGCCTCGGCCAACACATCCCCGTTGGCCATCTCGGCGAGGCGGACGACATTGCCTATGCCATGCTCTACCTCGCCTCGGAGCAGGCCAAATACACCACCGGCCAGACGATCGTCGTCGACGGCGGCTCAACGCTGCCGGAAACCGGCTTCGCCGTCGAGCGCCATTGGGGGCTGACATGAGCCGATGCCTCGAAGGCCGCAAGGCGCTGATCACCGGTGCTGCCACCGGAATGGGCCGCGCCACTGCCGAATTGTTCGGCCGGCACGGCGCCGAAGTCATCGCCTTCGGCCTCGGCGGTGAGGGACTGGACGGCGCCGTCAAGGCGAGCGGCGGTGCCGCCGTGCTCGGCGACATCACTAGCGCAGACGATGTCGCACGTGCTATCGACGCCTGCGGCGGGTGTCTTGATATCGTCGTTAACGCCGCCGGAGTGATGATCCTCGACGAGCCGGAGAGCCTGAGCGATGAGACCTGGGCGCGCAGCTTTGCGGTCAATGTGACGGGCGCCATGATGGTCTGCCGCGCCGCACTGCCGCTCATGAAAAAGCGCGGCGGCGCGATCGTCAACATCGCCTCCGTCGGCGCCTTCAACGCCAGCGGCCAAAATGCCGCCTATTCGGCTAGCAAGGCAGCACTCGTCTCCTACACCCGCTCGCTCGCCTTTGCACATGGCCCCGACGGCATCCGCGCCAACGCGTTGGCGCCTGGCTGGGTGCGCACGCCGATGAGCGTCTACGAAATGGAAGTGGCGGCAGCGGCCAACGGCTCGACGCCCGACGAGGAGTTCACCGCGCTCACCGGCCGTATTGCGCTCAGGCGTGTTGCCGAGCCGTCCGAGATCGCCAACTGCTGTCTGTTCCTGGCTTCCGATGCCGCCTCCTTCGTCACCGGCGCTGTGCTCGTCGCCGACGGCGGCGGCCGTGCACCAACGCAAAACAGGGCAGTGTGATGCGACCTGACCAGTGAGGCTCGTCACAGGCGAATGGCCAGGATACTGGCGCTCTGATAAGCGGCGCCACTTGTCTCACGCTGCTGCCTCTACCGACATTCAGATAGGGAAGACCGCGTTGATTTGCCCCGCCGCGCTTTTGGCTGCAATTCAGGCAGCCACGATGGCGCCAACGGTCGAACAGGCCAGGACTTGCTTTACACCCGCGTTCATAAACACTCAGAACGCGCGGCGATGGCAGGAATGGTCGATATGGTCGCGCGGATTGCCGTGCGAATACATGCACAACGCGCGTTTCGCTTTGCCTTCCGCGGTAATCGAGGCATCTGAACAGAAAGCATATCCGACAATATTGCCGCGGACTGCCTTCCGGACGCCCACATAGGTGAACAAGTACGCTCCCGTGGTGAACCCGACCCAAAGCGCTTCTCCCACTGGCGAAGAGACTGCACCATCAAGGTCCGGTGTCAAACACCCAGTTTCGAACCGGCTCTCAGACCGCCTGCTGCTTGAGCCGCATGTTCTCGCGGTACAGGCTGATGTGGTCCTTGAAAATACCGCCTACATAATCCTGGAAGGTCGGCAGCGTCGCGATGTCGATGGCGGCGCCCTTGGCAAACCAGGCGATGATCTCGTCGGATTCCGTCATATACTGTCCCGGCGTTAGCTCGACAGTTGGAAAGCCGACCTTGGGCAGGTGCGCGGCGAGCTTCTCTGTGATCTGGCACTTCTCTTTGCTGCCCTGTTCGACCAGCCGGATGTCGACCTGGTCGAGCAGTCTCGCCTCAAGCAGGAACACGCGAACCTTCATGCAGAACGGGCAGCCATGGAGCAGGTAGACGATGGGCTTGAACACGGTATTGGTCATGGCAAATGCCTTTTGCCGGATGCACTGCGGGTTGGCCGTGGGGCGGCTATGCGCGCTCGAATATGCCGCCGCATGACCCCGTTCGGCCGCCGGCGTTGCAAGCGCACCGGCAGGCCGATATTCAGACATGCGGAATGATCAAGCCAAAACAGCGATTTCCGCTGCGAAGTCGCGATAGGAGCGCAGCGGGCGACCCAGCATGCCGGTCAATCGATCAACATCCCCTGCCTCAGGGACCATGCCAACCACAAGGAAGCGCTCGGCCATGAGACGCATGTCGAGCGCCATCCAGCTCGGTGCGTAATTTCGGAGGTTTTGCTCGAACCCAGCGGTATCGTCGCCGCCATAGTGGATCGTCCGCCCAAGAACATTCGACCAGATGGCGGCGACATCGGCACCGGTCAGCGTGTCGGGACCAACGACATTGATCCGCTTGAGAGGAAGCGGCTCGCTTGCCTGCTCACGGCGAACCAGCTCGATGGCTGCGATCTCACCGAGATCGCGCGCGTCGACCATCGCGATGCCTTTGTCACCGATCGGCATCGGATAGACACCGTGACCGAGCACCACGTCCTTCACCGAATAGTCGTTGTTGATGAAGTATGCAGGCCGCAGGATGGTGGCGTTGAAGCCCAGCTGCTCCAGCATGCGTTCGACACTGAACTTACCGGCGAAATGCGGCACGTTCACGTAGATGTCGCTGTGAAGCACGGACAGATAGACGATCCGCTTGATCCCGGCCTCATGGGCCAGATTGAGGGCGATCAGCGCCTGGGTAAACTCGTCGGGCACCACGGCGTTGAGCAAGAACAGGGTGGACACGCCCGAGAAGGCCGTGCGCAGCGCATCGACGTCAAGCAGATCGCCTTCGGCGAGGGCAACGGCGGCTGGTAAATTGGCCTTCGAGGGATCGCGGACGAGCGCGCGCACATTAGCGCCGCGCTTGATGAGCTGATCGACGACATTGCGGCCGACGGTTCCGGTTGCACCGGTGACGAGGATAGTCATGTGGTCACTCCTGCTTTTATCAGATCGTTAGCGCTATTTAGGAGTCCACAAACGCACCGGAAGCTGCCATTTGTAGACACCCTGTCTCACTGGTGGAACACATGGACCTGCTCGCCCTAGCCGACTTCAATCTGGTTGCACGTCATGGTGGATTCGGGCGAGCCGCGCGCGCCACAGGGCGCCCCAAGGCGACGCTCTCGCGGCGCGCCGCAGAACTGGAGAATAGCTTGGGCCTACGCTTGTTCGAGCGCGGGGCGCGTGCCCTGAAGCTCACGCAGGAGGGAAAGGACCTGCATGAGCGAACCAGTCGCTTGCTGACGGAAGTGGAGGAGACGGCCGCAGCGATTGCGTCGGGAGACCGGGAACCGCGTGGAAATTTGCGGATCAGTGCACCGTTGCTCTTCTCTCAACTTGCGATGGGTAAGCTGGCGGCAGGCTTCTCGCTCAAATATCCCGACGTTATCCTTGAAGTCACGACCGAAGACCGTGCAGTCGACATGGTCGAAGAAGGGTATGACCTGGCCATTCGCGTCAATCCGCGTTCCGATGAAAGCCTGGTGGGACGGGTCTTCATGCGTGATCGGCTTGTGATCGTGGCGAGCCCGCAAGTGGCGAGACCGCGAGACGGAGACGCCGCTCCCGCTGTCGTGCGGAGCTCGGACAGAGGACTCTCGTTGTGGAATATCAAACCGGACACGGGGCCGACGACGATCGCGTTCACCCCGGTGCTCAGCCTGTCGTCGCTCATCATGGTTCGCGATGCGGTCGTCATGGGCGTGGGTGCGGCACGGTTGCCGGTATCGCTCGTGAGTCATGATCTGGCCGCCGGCACATTGGTGCATTGGGGGGACGTGGATGGTCCGGATACGGCCCTGTGGACGCTCTACCCGTCGCGGCGCCTGTTGAATGCCCGCGTTTCCGCCTTTCTCGACCATCTGAGAGGAGCGTTCCCAAAAGGAACTCCCGACGAATTGGCAGCGTTCATTCGGATTTGAAGCCGCCACGGTTACCTTCTGTCGGCCAACGCCATCACCCACGTCGCGGGCCAGCTTGATCCAATAACGCAAGCGACGACCGCCAGAAGGTGGCTGCTGCAGTCCGATGAACTACAGCAGCCGACGCATCAGCCCGCAAGCCGCGGATAGTCCGTGTAGCCGGCCGCGCCACCGCCATAGAAGGTGGATGGATCGGGCTCGTTGACGGGCGCGCCCAACCGTAGACGCTCGACGAAGTCGGGATTGGCCAAAGCCCAACGGCCGATCGAGGTCATGTCTGCCTGGCCCGAGACGATGTCCTGGTCCAGGGCTTCGCGTGTGCGGCCAAGCCGCAGCACCATCAGGGTCGTGGGCCACGCACGGCGGATGTCGGCGAGGAACTCGTCGCCCCCGCCATACATCAGATGGAGATAGGCCAGTTTCAGTGGTGCCAGCGCGGCGACCAGTTCGCGATAGAGCGCAGGACTCTCCGGACCTTCATCAAGCCCGCCCAAAGGCAGGCCTGGCGAAAGGCGGATAGCGGTGCGATCGGCGCCGATCTCATCGGCGACAGCCTGCGCCACTTCGACGGCGAACCGAATGCGGTTAGCGATCGGCCCGCCATAGGCGTCGGTCCGGTGATTGGCGTTCGGCGCAAAGAACTGATGGACGATATAGCCGTTGGCGCCGTGAATCTCGACGCCGTCGGCGCCGGCATCGATAGCCAGCCGCGCGGCCCGCCGGAAGTCCTGCACCGTGGCGGCGACTTCCTCGGTCGTCAGCGCGCGCGGCTCGGGGATGGGCTGCATGCCGCTCGCGGTGAACATCTGCTCACCGGGCGCGACGGCCGATGGGGCGACGGGCTGACGGTGATGCGGCGTGTTGTCCGGGTGCGACATGCGGCCGACATGCATGAGCTGCAGGAAGATCTTCGCGCCTTTTGCGTGAACCGCATCGGTGACCTTGCGCCAGCCGGCGACATGTTCGGGTGCGTGGATCCCCGGCGTCGCGAAATAGCCCTGGCCATCGGCCGAGGGTTGCACACCCTCGGTTATCAGCAGGCCAAGGGAGGCGCGCTGGGCGTAGTATTCAGCGGCGTGCTCGCCCGGTACGCCGTTGAACTCGGCACGGCTGCGAGTCATCGGGGCCAAGGCCAGGCGGTGAGGCAGGTCCATTTGGCCCACGCGGACCGGACTCCAGATAGTCGTCATGATAAACTCCTTGAAAGTTGAAAACTTGGTGATCAGCGGGTGAAGTCAGCGACGATCTTGCCGGGTGCGTGGCCGGTGCGATTGCGCTCGATTGCGGAAGCCAAATCATCGAAGCCCGCCACGTCGGCGATCGTCGATCGCAGGGCGCCGATCGCGACCTGCTGGGCGATCGCGGTCAGGCGCGCTGTGTCGGGCCTGTTCGATAAAAAGACGCCGCGGCGGCCTGGCGGCGTACGTGATGCGAGGTCCGTGGCGGCGATGCTTACGAGAAGGCCATCGGGCGACAGGACTGCCCAGGAGCGGTTCACGACCTCACCGCCGACGAGGTCGACGACGAAATCGATGTCGCGCGCAAGCAGCTCGAAGTTCTGCTGCCGATAGTCGATCACCTCGTCCGCGCCGAGCGCCCGGACATGTGGCAGGCTATTGGTCGAGGCCGTGGCAAAGACCGTCGCTCCGGCCGCCTTGGCGAACTGGACGGCAAAGCCGCCCACGCCGCCGGCTGCGCCATGGATCAGCACCCGCCGTCCGGAGAGGTCGAAATCCGCCGCCTGAATGACATGCCAGGCTGTTATCGCCGCGACCGGAATGGCCGCCGCCTCCACGTCGGACAGTGATGCCGGCGTCAGGACGAGCTTCTCGGCGTTGATGACCAGATGGTCGGCGTAGGCTCCGACGCCACCGAGGGCGGCCATAACCCGATCCCCGGGCTTCACGCCTGTGACGCCGGGGCCGGTCCGAAGCACGACGCCGGCCATTTCGATGCCAAGCGTCGCGGGCAGGGTCAGCTTGAAGCGCTCGCGGAGGTAGCCTTCACGGATTTTCCAGTCGATACGGTTTACCGCGGCGGCCTTGACCGACACCAAGACCTCGCCCGGACCCGGCTCGGGCGCGGATACGCTATCGACTGTCAGCGATTCGGGGCCGCCATAGGCTTGAAGACGTAAGGCTCGGCCGTGGGCAAGCGGTTCGGATGTGGAGGCCCCGCGCTTGAGATCAGCGGATTGGATCATGTAGGTTCTCCTTCTTGGCAGAAGGTATGCGTCCGAAATCCGCACCATAAGTCATCGAAATAAGACAGTCTGTCTCGCTGGAGAGACACCTAATGGCCTTCCGGCGTCTCCAATTTCGTATTTGTGGCCTTATCCGTACGGTGCTTTTCGGCCAGGCGGAAAAGCGGTCGACCGACGGCGACCTTGTAGCGGCGCGTGATCGGGCTCGTCGATCATCAGCGCCAGGATCAGATGGGCCATGAGCCAGCTTCGGGCGAGCCGCTCATCGCGTGCTGGAAGCTTATGGGTGCCCATTCCGCTCTTGAGCCGCTTGAAGGCGAGTTCTGCCAGTGTCTCGATCGAATACTAACCATAGCCTTCGCGCCGGGTCCGCAGAGTGCACAGCCGCCGGTCTCCATGGTCCGTCGGGCGCCCGTCCTCAGCCGGCGTGATATTCGAGCATGATGTCGATCAGCGCTCTGACTTTGCGTGGCGGGAAGTCGCCGGGAGGACGCACCACATAAAGCCCTGCCGCGACCACCGTGTGGTCGGCAAGCAGGGGGATGAGCGCACCGGAGGCGATGTGGGGCTCGATCAGGAAATCCGGCAGGGCCGCCACGCCGAGTCCGGCCAGCGCCGCCGAAAGGAGCGCTTCGCCGTTATCCGCCTTGAAACGACCGTGAGGATGGACCGCGATCGTTTTGCCTCCCTCGACGAACCGCCATGCTTCGGTCCCCTGCAACAGGCACTCGTGATCCGCGAGTTGGCCAAGCGTTTGCGGTGCCCCATGCCCGGCGACATAGGCGGGGCTGGCGACAAGCATGCCGGATATGGGCCGAATGCGTCTGGCGATCAGGCTCGAGTCAGGCAGAAATCCCGCCCTGATTCCCGCGTCGAAGCCCTCGGAAATCAGATCCACGAAACGATCGCTGTAGGCTGCATGAACATGCAGCAAGGGATGGCGTCGAGCGAGTTCGGCAAGAACCGGGGCGACAAGCCTCGGCCCGCCAGACAGGGGCGCGGCGATACGCAGCAGCCCGCGCACCGCGCCATCGGGTGCTATTGCATCCTGTGCCGCCTCGAACTCGCCGAGGATGCGAGTGGCGTGGTCGCGGAACGTCGCGCCGGCCTCCGTCAAGGCGGCGCCGCGAGTCGTGCGAGAGAGCAACTGGCTTCCGAGCGTTTCCTCCAGCCGAGCCAATCGGCGGCTGACGACGGATTTTGCGACGCCCAGCCGCCGCGCGGCAGGCGATATGCCTCGCCCCTCCGCGATCTCCACGAAAGTCCTGACGTCCTCAATCTCCATAGCGTTCCGCTTTCAGCAACAATCAATCGCAAAACCGGAGGCTATCTTAAGCCGACAAGGAACGCCATCCTTTGTGGGTCAGTTCATCCGGCATAGCCGCGCCGGACCAACCCCATGGAGAAATAGATGAGCGTGCAAGACGTGTGGAAATACGAAGAATCTGCGCTGGTGCTGATCGACTACCAGCCGGAAATGTTCAGCCAGATCCGATCCGAAACGCCGGCCAACCTGGTCGAGCTCAACGTGCGGCTACTGATCAGGGCTGCACGGGCTTTCGACATGCCCATTATTCTCTCGACGGTCGGTGCAAACATGGGTGTCAACGGCCCCACGGTTCCGGCGATCCTCGCCGAACTGCCCGGCATCGAGGTGATCGATCGCTCGACAATGAACTCGTGGGAAGATCCGGCCTTTCGCGCCGCGGTCGAGAAGACCGGCCGCAAACGGCTGATCATCGGCGCCCTCTGGACCGAGATCTGTCTTGCTTTCCCGGTCATCGATGCGCTCAAGGACGGCCATGACGTGGCTTTCCCGGTCGACGCCGTCGGCGGTCGGTCGCAGCTTGCCCACAGCACGGCGATCCAGCGGCTCACTCATGCCGGGGCGGTCCCCAGTACGGCCTTGGCTGTCGTTACCGAACTCTTCCGCGACTGGGCGGGGCCGGTGGCCGACAAGGCCCGCACGCTGGTGTACTGGTATTACGAGGAGCTTGCGAAGCTGCAGGGTCCGGCCGCAAAGGCCGCCTGAAGCGCCAGGCCGAGCACGGTTGGAGCGGCGGGGAAGCCTCTGACAGGGCCGATTTTTCCCGCCTGTTCTACCGGCAGCACCGGCGAGCCCCGCATAGTCGGCTCTCCCGCCGCCAATTTCCCTATTTTCGAAAAGGACGATCAAAATGAAAACTCAAACCGGCGCCGTTCGCGGCCCCATCAATCGTTGGAGCCTGGCGCTGTGGATCGCACAGGCGCTCCTGGCTCTCCTCTATCTGGCAGCCGGTGGCGCGAAACTGACACAGCCCATCGACGCGCTCGCCGCGAGCATGAGCTTCGTCACCCATGTACCGGAAGCCGTCACACGGCTGATCGGCACTCTCGAAGTGCTGGGCGCTGTCGGTCTCATCCTGCCGGCCGCGACGCGGATCAAGCCTTGGCTGACGCCGCTGGCGGCTGTCGGGCTTTCACTCGTACAGGTGGGGGCGATCATCACGCATGCGCTGCTCGGCGAGACGGCCAAGATGCTGCCCATCAACCTGACGCTGCTCGCCTTGTCCTTGTTCATTGCCTGGGCCCGGCTGCGGAAAGCCAAGATCCCGGCTCGCTGAGCATGGCGAGTCACCAAGAGGGTAGGCCGGCCCGCCACTCGCGGATCACGACCCCTTGACGCAGACATCTACCGACATCGAGCCCCTGGAGCTTCAAAATGCAATTCGGAATCTTCTCTGTCAGCGACGTAACGCGCAACCCGATCACAGGCGTCACGCCGAGCGAGGCGCAGCGGATCGATGCGATCGTCAAGATCGCGAAGCGGGCGGACGAGGTCGGGCTCGATGTCTTCGCCATCGGCGAGCACCACAACCCACCCTTTTTCTCGTCCTCGCCGACGACTCTGCTCGCCCATATCGCCGCGCAGACGCAGCGCATCATCCTCAGCACCGCCGTGACGCTCATCACGACCAATGACCCGGTGAAGATCGCGGAAGACTACGCGATGCTGCAGCATCTCTCGAAGGGGCGGACGGACCTGATGCTCGGCCGCGGGAATACAGTGCCGGTCTATCCCTGGTTTGGGCAGGACATGCGTGACGGCGTCGCACTGGCGCTCGAGAACTACAATCTGCTCCACAAGCTGTGGCGCGAGGACGTTGTCGATTGGCAAGGCAAATTCCGGACCCCGCTGCAAGGCTTCACGTCGATCCCGCGCCCGCTCGACGATGTTCCTCCCTTTGTCTGGCACGGCTCGATCCGCACTCCGGAGATCGCCGAGCAGGCGGCTTTTTACGGGAACGGCTATTTCGCCAACAACATCCTTGCGCCCAACCTGCACTTCCTGCCGCTGGTGAACTTCTACCGCGAGCGGTTCGAGCATTACGGACACGGCACCAAGGAGCAGGCCGTCGTCGGGCTTGGTGGCTATGCCTTCATCGCGAAGCGCTCGCAGGACGCATACGACCGATTCCGGCCCTATTTCGAAGGCAGCCCCATCTACGGAAAGACCTATCGGCTGGAAGAATATTCGCGCGATACGCCGCTCAGTGTTGGCAGCCCGCAGGAGGTCATCGACAGGACGCTGAGCTTCCGGGAAGCCTTCGGCGACTACCAGCGGCAGCTGTGGGTTCTCGACGCCATGGGGCTGCCGCTGGAGATGGCTCTCGAGCAGGTCGAGCTGCTGGGCACTGAGGTGGTGCCCGTGCTCCGCAAGGAGATGGCGGCGCGACGCTCGCCGGGCGCCGCCCTAGCCCCGACGCACCGGAGCCTGGTGGAGGTCAAGTATGGAGACCAGCCGCCGCGCCAGCCGCGCCCAAATGCCAATCGCGGAGACAACCTGACGGACGTCCAGCCGTATCGCGATACTGACGAAAACGTTACAGCGCGCGCCCCGCTGGTCGCGGGGCAGGCTGCGCGGTCCGGCAATGTCGCGAAGCGATAGGCCCCGGTGGTGTCTTCAGGGAAAGGATTAGAGAGATGACGAAGACCATCGAGAACAGGGGGAAGCCCATGCGGCTCGTCGTCGTGAACGCAGGCGTAAACGATCCCTCGACAACGCGGATGCTGGCCGACCGCATCGCACAGAAGAGTATCGAACGTATCACTGGTACGGGAAAGACCGCCGTCCTTAGCGTCATCGACCTGGCTCCGCTTGCAGTCGATATTGCGCGTGCCGTGGTGGCCGGATTTCCCGAGGCCAAGGTGCAGTCCGTAATCGAAACGCTTGCCGGCGCGGATGCCGTCGTTGCCGCCACGCCAGTCTACAAGGCCGGTGTCAGCGGGCTGTTCAAGTCGTTCATCGATATCCTCGACAACGACTTGCTCATTGCCAAACCGGTGATCCTCGCCGCGACGGCCGGCACCGCTCGCCATGCGATGGTCGCGGACGCGCAGATGCGCCCGCTTTTCGCGTTTCTGCGCACTTTTCCCGTGCCGACGTCGATCTTTGCTGCCCCGGAAGATTGGGGGTCGCCGGAGCTCGGCGGTCGCATCGATCGAGCTGCTACCGAGCTCACCCAGTTCCTGTTGAGTGGCACCAGCCGATCCATCGCGGACGCGGCATGGAAAGGCTATCAACACCAGTTCGCAGGCAATGCGGCGCGCGCGGAGCGCAGCGCTGCCGATGTCAATTTCGACACCGATCTGATGAAGCTGGCCGCAGGAGGGACGGCTGTAGAGCGGATGATCGTCAGAGGCTGAGGGAGCTGAATTTCCTTGCCCAATCCTTTGGCCTAGTTACCGCTTGCGGCCGCATCTGCATGCACAGGAAGAAGATCAACGTCTCGACCGTGCTCGCCGGTCAGAGGCTGGGAATCAAGGAGGTCGACGACGGCATTTGGCTCGTCAGCTTCATGCATTACGATCTCGGGTATATCGACTTGGAACAGAGGACCTTGCAGACCATCGACAACCCGTTCGGCACGAGGTTGTCACCCATGTCTTAGGTACAATCTGTTACCTATGTCTCCGGGTTGGACAAAGGTAGTTATGGTAGCGGGAGAGGGACTTGAACCCCCGACCCCAGGATTATGATTCCCGTGCTCTAACCAACTGAGCTACCCCGCCAGGGCGGCGAAGGCCCGAAATCCAGCTTAAATCGGCAGGCATATCGGCGCGTTCGCCAAGGTCGCGCGGATATAAGGTTGCGAGGCCAAGCCTGTCAAGCATCGAAGTGGCTGCCGCGCCGGCATATTGCTGGCCCCGAAAGCTTTGCCGGGCAGACATTTGGGCGCACAGGCCGGGGTTGAGTTCAGCGAGGCACGTCGCTATGTCTCGGCCACGAAAGTCATGGTCATGAATTGATGAAACCGCGCATTGCAGTCCTCGGTTGCGGATACTGGGGCAGCAACCACATCCGCACCCTAAAGGCGCTCGGCGCGCTGCATGCGGTTTCGGACGTCAACCCCGCGCGTGCGGAGGGTTTTGCCAGCGAGCAGGATTGCCTTGCGATAGAGCCGGAGGCGCTGTTTGCCCGCGACGATGTCGACGCCATTGTCATGGCGCTGCCGCCGCAGTTCCATGCCGACATGGCGGTGCGCGCCGTGCTCGGCGGCAAGGACGTGCTGGTGGAGAAGCCGATCGCGCTGACGGTGGCCGATGCCGAACGCTCGGTGCAGGCGGCCGCCGATAATGGCCGTGTCTTCATGGTCGGCCACGTGCTGCGCTTTCATCCCGCCTTCGAGACGCTGAAGGCGCTGATCGACAATGGCGAACTCGGCGAAGTCCGCTACATCCATTCGCATCGGCTCGGCCTCGGCAAGTTCCACACCGAAAACGACGCGCTATGGGATCTGGCGCCGCACGATCTGTCGATGATCCTGGCCATCACCGGCACCGAACCGGTCGAAGTGCGCGGCGAAGGCGCTGCTCTTCTCGACAATCTCAGCGACTTTGCACATCTGCACATGCGCTTTCCCAACGGCCTGCGCGGCCATCTGTTCGCCTCGCGGCTCAACCCTTACCGCGAACGGCGGCTGACCGTTGTCGGCACCAAGGCGATGGCGGTGTTCGACGATGTCGAGCCATGGGAGCGCAAGCTTGCCGTCTATCGCCACGCGGTGTGGCAGGACAGCGGCCAATGGGCGTTCACCGCCAACGAGCCGTCCTATGTCGCGGTCGGTGAGGGCATGCCGCTGACGCGCGAGTTGGCGCATTTCATCCACTGCATCGAGACGCGGGCCGAACCGCGCACCAGCGGCGAGGAGGCCATCCGCGTGCTGCGCATCCTGACCGCCGGCACCGTCGCCCATACAAGGCCCGCCCATACAAGGCCCTAAGAGAAAACGCCGTCTATTCGGCGGGTACCCGCGCCGGCTGGACGGCAAGCCGCGTCAGCATCGCCTCGGCCTCCGCGCCGCGCTCGGAGCGCTCGATGAAGCCGCCGCCGAACACGCGCGCCTCGTTGCCATCGTCGGAATAGAGCACGCAAGCCTGACCGGGCGCGATGCCGGATTCGCCGTCTACCAGTTCCACCGAAGTGACACCGGCGCGGTGATGTAGCACGGCCGGGCGCGGCGGCCGCGTCGAGCGCACCTTGGCGAAAAGCTCAAGCCCGGCCGCCGGGATAGCGGTCAGCGGGCCATCGCCCAGCCAGTTCATGTTGCGCAAGAAGATCTTGTGGGTCTCCAGCGCCTCGCGCGGGCCGACGACGACGCGGGCCCGGTCGGCGTCGAGATGAACGACGTAGAGCGGCTCGCCCGAGGCGATGCCGATGCCGCGGCGCTGACCGACGGTGTAGCGCAAAATGCCCTCGTGGCGGCCAAGCACGCGCCCGTCTATATGGACGATGTCGCCCGGATTGGCGGCAGCCGGCTTCAGCTTGGCGATGATGTCGGAATACTTGCCCTGCGGCACGAAGCAGATGTCCTGGCTGTCCTGCTTGGCCGCAACCGTCAGTCCCATCTCCTCGGCGATGGCGCGAACCTCAGGCTTCGACAGGCCGCCGAGCGGAAAACGCAGATAGTCGATCTGTGCCTGGGTGGTGGCGAACAGGAAGTAGCTCTGGTCGCGGTCGGCGTCGACCGGCCGGTAAAGCGCGCGGTGGGCGCCATTGGCGCCGGAACGGATGTAGTGGCCGGTCGCCAGCGCGTCGGCGCCGAGTTCCTTGGCGGTCGCAAGAAGGTCGGCGAATTTCACCGTCTGATTGCAGGAAACGCAAGGGATCGGCGTTTCGCCGGCGACATAGCTCTCGGCGAACGGGTCGATCACCGCCTTGCGGAAGCGCTCCTCGTAATCGAGGACGTAATGCGGGATGGCGAGCGTCTCGGAGACGCGGCGGGCATCGTCGATGTCCTGGCCGGCGCAGCATGAGCCGGCCCGGTGCGTTGCCGCGCCGTGGTCATAAAGCTGCAGCGTGACACCGACGACGTCGTAGCCCTCGCGCTTCAGGAGGCCGGCAACGACCGACGAATCGACACCGCCCGACATGGCGACGACGACGCGGGTGTTTTCGGGGCGTCCGGGAAGATCGAGGCTGTTCATGGTTCTTTCGTTCTGCGCGGCGCTTCAATGCCAATGGCCGGAATATAGGTCAAGCGTCTCGGCTGCGCCAGCTTTGCCGGGCCGGCTCATTTTTCCTGCCGGGTTCAATGCGCTTGCCGGCAGATGTTTCAAATGCCGATGAAAAGGCTAACGCCGCGTTCATGATCCTTACCTAACCATTAGGGTCTGCTTAGGCAAATTTTAAAGCTGTGGCGGTAATGTGGTGGGGATTGGGTCTTTGAGTTTTTTGTAGAGAGTACGATGACCGATCTAATTAGACCGCGAGTCAAATATGTTATCGGGCCGGACGGCAGCCCACTTACCATCGCCGATCTGCCGCCGACGAACACACGTCGCTGGGTTATCCGGCGCAAGGCGGAAGTGGTGGCGGCGGTGCGTGGCGGGCTTTTGAGCCTCGAAGAGGCATGCCAGCGCTACAAGCTCACCACCGAGGAATTCCTGTCCTGGCAAGCGTCGATCGACGAATACGGCCTTGCCGGCCTGCGCACCACGCGCATCCAGCAATACCGGCATTAGGCCGATAAGGGCGCTGATCAGCGCCCTTACGTCTGCGAGGGTCGACGATCTGCAATTTCAGACCGTCAGCACCACCTTGCCGATCGGCCTGGTGGCGAGAAAGGCATGGGCGGCACCGGCCTGTTCGAGGGGAAACGCCTTTGCCACGTGGACGGCCAGCTTTTTCGCGTCGATCAATTTGCCGAGCTCCACCAGAGCGGCACGGTCGGGCACTACGGACATGCGCTCGACGTGGATGCCTCGCGTCCTGGCCTTTGCCTTGGTGGCATCGCTGACATCGAGCAGCGACACCAGAACGCCGCCGGCAGTGAGCACTTTCAGTGATTGCTCCGCATGCACGCCGCCGAACGGGTCCAGAACCAGATCGATGTCGCGGGCCTTCGCGGTGAAATCATCCCTTGTGTAGTCGATCACCTCGTCGGCGCCGAGCGAGCGGACGAAATCGAGCTTTTCCGGGCTGGCGGTCGCGACGACGTAAGCGCTGTGCGCCTTGGCGATCTGCACCGCCAGGTGGCCGACGCCGCCGGCTCCGGCGTGGATCAGCACGCGCTTGGCAGAATCGAGCCGGCCATGGCGGACAAGGCCTTGCCAGGCCGTCAGGCCGGCCAGCGGCAGCGCGGCGGCTTGCGCGTGATCTATGCCTTCAGGTTTCGGCGCAAGCTCATCAGCCGGGACAGCGGCGAGTTCGGCGTAGGCTGCCGCCTGTTTGGGAAAGCGCGGCATGCCGAACACGGCATCGCCGACCTTGAGGCCGGAGACGCCGGAGCCCAGCGCCTCGACAGTCCCCGAAACATCCCAGCCAAGGACAAAAGGCGGCTCGCCAAGCAGCGGATAGTGGCCGCCGCGCACCGCACCATCGACCGGATTGATGCCGGCCGCTTCGATGCGGACGAGCACTTCGCCGGCTTCGGGTGATGGCGCGGGGCGATCGGCAATGACGAGGACATCGGGTCCGCCGAAGGAATTCTGGATAATGGCACGCATGGAAGGCTCTCCTGCTGGTTTTGATGTGCCACTATCATTTGGATAGTTATTTTCTCTTGTCTAGTATGTACCTTTTTGATATATATGCACCCCATGGATAGTGAAGATGTTTCCCCTTTTGGCTATGACGCCTTTCGGCGGTCGTGCCCGTCACACGCCGTGCTCGAGACGCTCGCCAGCAAATGGGTCTACCTGGTGATCTGTGCGCTGCGCCGGGGCCGGCTCCGCAACGGCGAATTGGCGCGCAAGCTCGAAGGCATCACGCCGAAAATGCTGACGCAGACGCTGCGTATCCTGGAACGCGACGGGCTTGTGCGGCGCGAGGTTTTCCCGGTCATTCCGCCGCGGGTCGAATATGAGTTGACCGAACTTGGCCAGAACCTGGCAGGGCTGCTCAATCAGATCAGAGCCTGGTCGGAGCAGCATGTGCCCGACATCAAAAATGCGCGCGCACGGGCGGCGGAACAGCAAGTAGATCTGGATGCCTGAGGCGGGCACAGTCGGTGCGCAGCAATAGCGCACAAGCGCGACGCGCGTTAGAGTCTTGTTTTCAGCCGATCATGGCGCTGCGGCCGCCGGCTTCCGTGTCGCGCGCCTTGGTGTCGCGCGATTCCAGCATCTCGGCCTTGGAAAGCTCCGCTTCGGCTTCGCTCAGCAATGATTCGGCGACATTTCGCTGCTGGGCGAGGTCGCTTTGCGAATTTCTAAGGTTGTCGCGGCGCAGACGTGCCGCCTTGGCGAAGGTCGGATAAGCAAAGTGATTGATGTCGGTGATGCCGGCCTTCTTCTCTTCGGCAGCAATCTGAAGTTCCAGCTCGACGGCCATGCGCTCGAATTCGGCGATCATCATGTCGAGCTGCAGCAGCTGCCGCCGCTTCTCGCTCACCTGAAATTGCTTCAGCCGAACGAGGTTTTCACGTGACTTCATGATTCGGTACTCCCGGAAACGCACACCTGCACATATCGTCCAATTCACCCGGCAAGGCCCAGGCTTGACCCGTTTCCACCGGCTTTCCCCGAACTATGGGAAACAAACTCCTAAAGTTTTTTGCCGGCGGTAACCATTCGTTTACGGGCATTGTTAATCATACGGCTCAGGACTTAAGGGCGGGTAAAAATTCTGCTTCTCGTCGGGAAACCCGGCCAACGAGTCCGAAGAGTCGCTTAGTCTGGCTTATTAATGTGCTGCATTAACGGTTTGGGTCTGTGATTCGTTATTGGATTCAACAAGGTGTAGAAAGGGGTTAAAAAATCTGATACCGTCATGGACGGGGAATTAGGTTTTATTAACCATTCGATGGCAGCCTCTGCTCAGGCAATCACTGCTCCGGTCCTGGACGGGTCGTGAAATGGTCCGGCAGCAGAAAAGGGGAATGAAATGCGCGTTCTGCTGATAGAAGACGACAGTGCAACCGCACAAAGCATCGAGCTGATGCTGAAATCGGAAAGTTTCAATGTCTATACGACCGACCTTGGCGAAGAGGGCGTCGATCTAGGCAAGCTTTACGATTACGACATCATTCTCCTCGACCTCAATCTCCCCGACATGTCGGGCTATGAAGTTTTGAGAACACTTCGCCTGTCCAAGGTGAAGACGCCGATCCTCATCCTCTCCGGCATGGCCGGCATCGAGGACAAGGTGCGCGGCCTCGGCTTCGGCGCCGACGATTACATGACCAAGCCCTTTCACAAGGACGAACTGGTCGCCCGCATCCATGCCATCGTGCGGCGTTCCAAGGGCCACGCCCAGTCGGTCATCACCACCGGCGACCTGGTGGTCAATCTCGATGCCAAGACCGTTGAGGTCGGTGGCCAGCGCGTGCATCTGACCGGCAAGGAATATCAGATGCTGGAACTGCTCTCGCTGCGCAAGGGCACCACGCTGACCAAGGAAATGTTCCTCAACCATCTCTATGGCGGCATGGATGAGCCGGAGCTGAAGATCATCGACGTCTTCATCTGCAAGCTGCGCAAGAAGCTTGACGCCGCGTCTGGCGGGCAGAATTACATCGAGACCGTCTGGGGCCGCGGCTATGTGCTGCGTGAGCCCGAAGATATCCGCGTCAGCGCCTGAACTAGGGGCGTGATCCCAAGGTGGGCGCCGATTTTTTCGGAAAAGAAC
Organism: Mesorhizobium sp. M0437; assembly: GCF_040321335.1. Taxonomy (NCBI): domain Bacteria; kingdom Pseudomonadati; phylum Pseudomonadota; class Alphaproteobacteria; order Hyphomicrobiales; family Phyllobacteriaceae; genus Mesorhizobium; species Mesorhizobium sp. M0437. The sequence goes on along the minus strand of NZ_JAMYRK010000004.1, from coordinate 68,569 downwards.
CCGGCAAAACAACAAGATAGAGCCGATCCGATTTTCGTCGGAATGGAACAGCTCTGATCAGGCGGCAATCTTCAAGGCGCGGAAGCACTCGAGCAGTTGCGGCCGGTTGAACGGCTTCAGCAGGTAGCCCTGGGCGCCGGCTCGTTTTGCCCGCATGATCGCCCCGACATCGACCTCGACCAGCGAAATCAAAACCTGCGGCAATACCGGGCTTTCCATGGCGCGCAGGCGGCGGATGAGGTCCTGCGCCTGCATGTCCGGCAAGGCGCCGTCGATGACGATGATATCAGGCATGTCGGCCGCGCACATCTCGATCGCCTCGTGGCCGCTGGCGGCTTCGATCACCATCATGCCGGAACCGCCCAGGATACGCCTTGCGACCTTCCTGATGACGCTCGAATTGTCGACGAACATGCAGCGTTTCATTCCGGGACCCTCTTTGCCATGCGGCGAACCGGCAGCGTCGTGGCATCTGCCGGGGAACATAGGCCGATCTGGTAAAGAAGCCGAAAAGCCGTTAGGTAAAATTTTCCTGAAGGTGTTTTAAGTGAAATCTTCTTTCGCAATGCTTCACGCAATCAATCCGCAAGCCCGCCCACAGATGTTAGGACAACGCCGCAAATATGACTTGAGAAAAATACTTTCCCCGCTCTTTAGGAGAACTTCAGGCTGCGGAAAGGACGATCTCGTCGGCGGTCGCATGGATCGAAATCGTCATGTTGGCTTCGCGGGCCAGGAGCAGCGTGTAATAGGGCTGCACCGAATGCGCGTCGATCGGCTCTTCCGGCCTGTGGCCGGAATGCAATTCCAGGAATTTGGGCGGCACGCGCAGCATCGGGCCGCTCGCCGCGAGCGCAAAGCGCGGCTCGGTCTCGAGGTTCTCCAGCGTGACCACCAGCCTGCCGCCGCGCGGAATGGCGGCGTTAGCGACGAGGATGAGATTGAGCAGCAGCTTGACCTTGTTCTTGGGCAACAGTGCGCGGGTTCCGTTCCAGATCAGTTCCGGCTTCTCGTTCTTCAGGAAGGCGATGGCCACGGCCTCGGCGTCCCCGGTGTCGATCAGCATGCCGGCGGAACCGGCGGCACCGAAGGCGATGCGGGCGAATTGCAGGCGGGCGGAGGCGTTTTTGGCGCTTTGGCGGATCAGTTTCATGGCGTCTTCGTCGGCGCCGCCTTCGTCGAGCAGCTCAAGCCCGTTGTTTATGGCGCCGACCGGCGAAATGATGTCGTGGCAGACCCGGCTGCACAGCAGCGCTGCCAGATCGGGTGCGGAAAGGGTGAAAAGCTCGGCCATCGGCAAAAATCCCTGCAAATTTCACAACACAATGACCGGGCGATCATGATCACGCCTGTCCACACGAATCACGCTCTCTCCCAAGCATTCTGAATACACAGCGCTTGTGCGTGCAGCAACAAATCCGAAATCATGATTGTCGAAAATGGCGTGTTCACGCAGCAGGGTGCTGCGCGGGCGATGTGAAAACAGCCTTCGAACCGCCATCTTCATGTGGGAGTTTAATGGTTGAAAAAGGATTACGGCATAGTTTGCCCCTAACAGTCATCCTTAACGGCCGCCAAAGAGCCGTACGGGTGCGAGGCGTCGGCGAAAGTGCTCCCTGACGGAGATTGGAAGCATGGTTTCCCGATTCTACGACCGGACTTTTTTCCGTGTCATCTCAATGACGATCGCGCTCATCGGCCTTGTCGCCTTTTCGGCATCGGCCGCGCGGGCGCAGGAATACACCGCGCAGGAGATCGTCGATTCCGGTCATAAATTCTTCGGCGCGACGTCGGGCGGGCTCGCCACCGTCGTCGAGAAGATTTTCGCCACCTATGGCCTGCCGAACGGCTATCTGCTCGGCGAAGAGGGGTCCGGGGCGCTGATCGGTGGCCTGACCTATGGCGAAGGCACGCTCTACACCAAGAATGCCGGCGACCACAAAGTGTTCTGGCAAGGCCCTTCGCTCGGCTGGGATTTCGGCGGCGAGGGCTCGCGCGTCATGATGCTGGTCTACAATCTCGACGATGTGAGCAGCCTGTATAATCGTTTTGGCGGCGTCGCCGGCTCCGCCTATGTCGTCGCCGGCGTCGGCTTCAACGTGCTGAAGAACAACAATGTGCTGCTCGTGCCGATCCGTACCGGCGTCGGCGCTCGTCTCGGCGTCAATCTCGGCTACCTCAAGCTCACCCAGCGCGCGACCTGGAATCCGTTCTGACCTGCATGATGGCGCCACTGCGATTGGAGCTGTGATCCCACGGTCTGAGCTTTGCCGCAGCATACTCTTGCCGTGGTGCCGGATTTCCGTCATGCGAAGATGGCAAAGTCGACCTTTGGCGGTTGCCATGCACAACGGATAGTCATCTTGGTCCAGTCGATCCTGTTCTTTGTTCTCGGCTTTCTCTGCGCCGGCTTTCTGGCGCTGATGATTGCTCCGGCCGTGTGGCGGCGGGCGGTGGCGCTGACGCGCAAGCGCGTCGAGGGCTCGATGCCGTTGACGCTGGCCGAGATCCAGGCGGACAAGGATCGCATTCGCGCCGAGTTCGCGGTTTCGGTGCGCCGGCTTGAAATGAACGTCAAGTCATTGCGCGAGAAAGCCGCCGAACAGCTGGTCGAGATCGGCCGCGACCGCGAAGCCCTGAAGGAATTGGCGGCCGAGCGACAGGACAAGAACCGGGTCGTCGCCGATCTTACAGCCAGCGGCGAGGAGCTTCGCAAGCGCGATGAGCAACTGCAGCAGCTGTCGGAACGGCTTGCGGAGACCGAGCGCGCCCTCGAAAAGCGCGGGCTCGAACTGCGGAAACTGGAGCACATGTATGACGACGCCAGTTTTTCATCCAGCAGCCGGCAGATCGAGCTGGTGGCGCGCGAATCCGAGCTGCAGAAGTTGGCAAGCGACATTTCGCTGCTGCGCGGCCAGCGCAAGGAGGCGGACAGGCGCAGCCAGGAATTGGCAGCCGAAAGCAAGGTTTTGCGGGATGCGTTGAAGGCCGAGAAGAAAAGAACCGGCGAGTTGGAAAAGAAGGTCGAACGCCTGCTCGCCTCGCTGGCCGATCGCGAGGACAGGCTGGAGCGCCGCGAGAAGGAACTGGTGCGCCTTCGCGAAAAGCCGAAAGGCGCTGAAAGGACGCCTGCGGTGGGTCTTGCCGGCGTGCCAGGCAGTCAGGTCAATGCGACCGCCAACGGCGACATCGAAAAGACAACCGCCAAGCTCGACGCCGACCGCGAGCGGCTGGAGGCCAGGCTGACATCGCTGGCACGCGAGAACAGGCGGCTGAAGACAGATCTTGCCGCCGTCGAAACGTCGAAATCACAGGCCGGAGACGATACCGGCAGCGCCAGCGCGGCATTGCGCGAAGAGATGAACGATCTGGCGGCGCAAGTCGTGGCCTTGACGGCAAAGCTCGACGGGCCGGATTCGCCGATCGCCCGGGCGCTTGCAGCGCCTGAGGATACGCGGCCGGGGAGCGGCGGACGCAGCCTTGCCGATCGGGTGCGGGCGCTGCAGAAGGCCGCTTCGACCGACTAAGATTCCACAAGCGCGAGCGGGACGCCCCGGCTCTAAATTAGGCTCCGGAAAAATGATGCAGCGCGATGGCTGACGCGGCGGCGACGTTCAGGCTGTCGAAGCCTTGCTCCATACCGATCCGCAGTGTCTGCAGGCGGGCAAGCAGGCTTTCCGGCAGGCCTTCGCCCTCGGTGCCGAGATAGAGCGCCAGCCGGCCGTTTCTCTTGGCATCGCGAATGTCGATCTGCCCGCGCGGCGACAAGGCGAATTGGCTGAAGCCTTGCCGGTCGAGCATGGCGGTGCAGCCGGCGGTATCGGCAAAGCAGGCGAAGGGGACTTTCAAGGCCGCGCCCACCGAGACGCGGATTGCCTTGCGGTACAGCGGATCGCAGCAGGTCGGATCGAGAAGCGCGGCATCCGCGCCAAAGGCGGCGGCATTGCGGAAGATCGATCCCATATTGTCATGATTGGCGATGCCGACCAGCACCACGATCAGCGCGCGGGCGGGCAGTGCGCCGAGCAAAGCTTCAGCGGAGACGGCCGCGCCCTTGCGGCCGATCGCCAATATGCCGCGATGCATGTGGAATCCGGCAATCCTGTCCATGACTTCGCCGGATGCGACATAGATCGGAAGCCCGGCAGGCGCCTTGCGCAGGACGTCATCGAGGCCGGCCAGCCGGTTCTCGAGCACCAGCACCGATTCTGCCTCGAAGCGCCGGGCGGCGAGCAGCGTGTCGAGCACCACCTTGCCTTCGGCGACGAAACGGCCTTGCCGGCCGGCAAGATCTCGCTCCCGGATGTCGAGATAGGCGGCGACGCGAGGATCCTGCGGGTCGTCTATGCGGATCGGATTCATGGCTTCCTCGGCGGACCATGCGTCGGCCGCGAATCGGGATTCGGCTTCGGAAGGCATGATGCCGGATCCGAAGCTCTGACCGTATCTCAGCGTCCAAATGGATGCACGCCGTTCTAACGGTCAAATCCAATCACAAGGCGCCGGGCCGAGACGCCTTGCCTGGCCTCCTGGCGGCATGGAGATATTGATTCCCGCGGCACGGCACTTCGGCCAAGCCGCTTCAATGCAGAATTTCGATGGGGCGAAGGAACCCCACGGGGCCATGCCGCGTCATAGAGGCGGGCTCCTGCTGCGGTCCTGGGACGACATCGATGATCAGGCTCCTCCTCGTCTTTGCCGCCACACTTGCCCTCGCATGCGGCGTGGCCCGCGCGGCCAAGCTCGATCCAGCCACCGTCAATCAGTCCCAATTCACTATCGGCGAACCGAAGGGTGTCGATCCGATGCTGCTGAAGGCGCAGATCCTTCTGGATCGCGCCCGCTTCTCGCCGGGCCTCATCGACGGTCGCCTTTCCCGGAACTTCGCCAAAGCCGTCGCCGCGTTTCAGGCGGCAAACGGACTTCCGCCCGATGGCAAGCTCAGTCCACAAACCTGGAGCAAACTCATCGCAACCTCCGCCAAGCCGGTGCTGGTGACCTATGAGGTGATGCGCAAGGATGTGCGCGGACCTTTCACCAGGCGTATTCCGGCTCGCTTGGAGAGGATGGCCCGCTTGCGGCGGCTCGGCTACCGCAATGCGGTGGAGAGGTTGGCCGAGCGCTTCCACGTCAGCGACCAATTGCTGCGAATGCTCAATCCGGGCACCAGCCTCAGGAAACCAGGCAGGACCTTGGTGGTGCCTGATGTCGGCAGAGGCGACCCTCCCGCCGGCGTCGCCACCGTCGAGGTCGACAAGGGCGCTCGCCTGGTGCGTGTGCTCGACCGTGCCGGCAAATGGCTGGCGGTCTACCCGGCCTCGATTGGGAGCGAGGAGAAGCCGGCGCCAAGCGGCATGGCGGAGGTCAGGCGCGTGGTGCACAACCCTACCTATCATTACGATCCGGACTTCGCTTTCAAGGGGGTCAAGACCAAGCGGCCCTTCACCATCGCTGCCGGGCCGAACAATCCCGTGGGATCGGTCTGGATCGACCTCTCCATCGAAAGCTACGGCATCCACGGCACGCCCGAACCAGGCAAGATCGGCACGACCTTTTCGCATGGCTGCATCCGGTTGACCAATTGGGATGCCGAAGACCTTGCCTCCATGGTGCAGCCGGGCACGAAGGTCGAGTTCAAGGACGAGATTGCGCAGGCCGCCGACGAGCGCGTTCAGTAGCAAGGCTGACTTGGCAGGAGGGGCGGACTTGGCAGCAAGGCGGACTTGGCGGGGCATTCTCCGCCTCGGCCGCTCAGGTCCCGGCGCGACGCAGCCGGTGAGCCATCTGCGACAGTTCACCTTCGCCGAAAATGCCGTCCAGCATGTGCAGCAATTCGCGCACCGCCGCGGACTTGCAGGAATAATAGATCATTTGCCGGTCGCGGCGGGTCTCGACAAGGTCGGAAGCCCTGAGCTTGGCCAGATGCTGTGACAGGGCGGATTGGCTGAGCGATACCTTCTCGGCTATGGCGCCGACCGACATCTCGCCCTCGGCCAGATAGCTCATGATCAACAAACGTTTTTCGTTGCCCATCAGCGTCAGAAACGCAGCCGCGGTTCCGGCGTTGGCGACTAGTTTGTTCGAGACCATAGATCCCCCATGCCTTCTTGCTCATCCGCCGCTATGGGGGCAATAGCGTCGGATTCCATAGACTTTCCCTATAGATGCACGCCAGCGATTCAGCGTCACTCGCAAAGGTAGAACATTTCGCTCAAATCTCAAGGCTTGCTTTCCACGCAAGCCGATTAACTGTGCGGCTGTGATTAATTTGCCGATCGGGCAGCCTTGGCCATGTCAACCAGGACAGGCCTGAGGTCGCGCGCCGCTCTCAGCGGCTCGGGGAAGAAAACCCGACAGACATTGTCGCCCGATATGAGATCCATCCCGTCGGCGTCGAACCCGGTGACGATCCAGCCGTCACTCTCCGCCCCGCCGAAATGACTTGCGTAGAGGGCAATCGCATCGAGATGGTCGGCGTTCATGTGGTCGAGCGCCGATTGCTCGCCGGCGGCAAGCTCTTCGACGATCGCTCCCGTCGCGACCAGATCGGTGCGGTCGAGCAGATAGGCCTTGCCGAAGCCTCCGTTCAGGCTGGCGCGCTCCGGTTCGAGCCGGAAAATCGAGAAGTCGCCGAGCCCGGCATAGAGTTTTGCCTTGGGGTTGCGGTTGAGGTAGCGCCGCTCGGCGCGGGCGTGTTCGTTCGATCCGCGCTCCAGCCGCACGGCGCGGCAGACGAGCGTCAATCGCGGATGCGCCAGCGGATCGCCCCTGCCGGGTTCGCCGACGAGCAATGAGCAGCGCGGGTCGGCAAGGATGGCACCGGTATGAGCGGACAGCATCGACACCAGGATCAATGGCGTGCCGTCGATGTCTGTGGCGACGCCGACCCGGCTGGCCAGCGGCGAACCGGTTCCTGGTTCGAGCACTGCCAACGCGCCGAAACGGGCGCTGCGGATCAGCGTCTTTGCCAGCCTGATCGCCTCGGCATCGGTCGCGCGGATCACGTCTTTCCTGGGTTCGTCCAAGGCATCACCACCGCATTTATTTCGGCGCCATGCGGATGGCGCCGTCGAGGCGAATGGTCTCGCCGTTGAGCATCTGGTTCTCGATGATGTGCAAGGCAAGTGCCGCGTATTCCGAAGGCTCGCCCAAACGGGAAGGGAAGGGCACAGCGGCGCCGAGCGAATCCTGCACCTCCTGCGGCATGCCGGCCATCATCGGCGTCCTGAAGATGCCGGGTGCGATGGTGCAGACGCGAATGCCGGAGCGGGCGAGATCGCGCGCCACCGGCAGCGTCATGCCGACGACGCCGGCCTTGGACGCGGAATAGGCGGCCTGGCCGATCTGGCCGTCATAGGCTGCGACCGATGCGGTGTTGACGATGACGCCGCGCTCGCCGCCCTGCAGCGGCTCGAGCCTGGCGGTCCGGTCGGCGACCAGGCGGATCATGTTGAAGGTGCCGATCAGATTGACCTCGATCAACTTGCGGTATTGATCGAGCGGATGCGGTCCGTCCTTGCCGATCGTCTTCATGCCGACAACGATGCCGGCGCAATTGACCAGGATGCGCGGTGCGCCGAGCGTGTCTCTGCCGCTTCCGCGACTGCGGCGGCACCGCTCTCGGCGTCGCTCACATCACATCGGACGGCGATGCCGCCGATGTCAGCCGCCACCTTGGCCGCACGCTCGATACCGAGATCGAGAACGGCTACCCTGGCGCCGCCGGCGGCAAGAGCGCGCGCCGTCGCCTCGCCAAGGCCGGAGCCGCCACCGGTGACGATCGCAATCTGGCCGTTCGGGTTCATCTCGACGTCCTCCTCCGTGCCCAGACTATGCCGCCAAGCCACCGTGCGACAGCACCGGCACGGTCATGCCATCGCGGCGATGTGCGCGGCAATCCTTGCCTGGTCGGCGTGGCAAACCTCGCCCGCCAGCCTCGCCAACGCGCCCGGCACGATCTCGTGCGCCAAAAGCCGGTCGGGGTCGACCGGACGCGGCATCGAGATCTGCCCCCGCGGCAGCCTCCTGAAGCCGAGCGGGCCGTAGTAGGGTTCGTCGCCGACCAGCATCACCGCCGGCGCGCCGGCCTTGGCGGCGGCTTCCAGCGCGATTGCCACCAGCCGGCGGCCGATGCCGAAATTTTTGAAGGCCGGCCGCACAGCGAGCGGCCCGAGCATCAGCGCGCGGCCAGCGCCGGCGGCGATGCGCGTCATCCGTACCGAGGCGACGACGATTGTGCCATCGACGGCCACGAAGGACAAAGCCCGTTCATGCGGGCCACCTTGGCGGATCTTGTAGGCGGCGAGCACGAAACGACCTGGCCCGAAGGCCTCGTCATTGATGGCTTCGATTTCAGGATCGTGCGCCGGAGTTTCCGGCAGGTATTTCACGTCGGCCAGGTATTTCAAGTCGGCAAGGCTCATGGTCTTTGCGTTCCGGTATGCGAGGAAAGGTTTGCTGCAAGCGGCAGCGTTCGCCAGTCAGCGCTTCATCAAGCGCGGGCGCTCTTTCGTCGTCGGTCGAACCGGATCACGGCAAAGTCGAACATGCGGATGTCCGCTAGCACCAATTTTCAGCCGCCGCAATTGGCCCGCGCAGCCGACGCGCACTCGACGACGCAGCCGTTGACGATCTGTTCAGCATCGGGGATTTCCGCGGCGCCGCTTGGTGCCCTACATCGAGCAGGAACGCGAAAGGATATTGCATGGGATTGCTAGTCGAAGGCCAATGGCAGGACCGCTGGCACGATAGCGGGGAGAGCGGCGGCAGGTTCGTGCGGGCACAGTCGCAGTGGCGCGACTGGGTGACCCGCGACGGCACGCCGGTCGAAGGGCGAAAACGCGGCTTCAAGGCCGAGCCCGGCCGCTATCACCTCTATGTCTCGCTCGCCTGCCCGTGGGCGCATCGGACGCTGATCTTTCGCGTGCTCAAAAAACTCGAGGACGTGATTTCCGTCTCGGTCGTCCATCATTTCATGGGCGCCGACGGCTGGACGTTCCTGGCCGAGGACGGCGCCACCGGCGACACGCTCTACGGCCTCGATTTCCTGCACCAGATCTACACCAGGGCCGATCCCGGCTATTCGGGCCGGGTCACCGTTCCGGTGCTGTGGGACAAACGCGAGCAGACCATCGTTTCCAACGAATCCTCCGAGATCATCCGCATGCTCAATTCGGCCTTCGACGAATGGGGCGATGCCAGGCTCGATTTTTATCCGCAACCGTTGCGCGGCGAGATCGATGCGATCAATGCGCTGGTCTATCCCGCGGTCAACAATGGCGTCTACCGTGCCGGCTTCGCCACCACGCAGGCAGCCTACGAGGAGGCGTTCGGCGAATTGTTCTCGGCGCTCGACACGCTGGAGGACCGTCTGTCAAGGCAGCGCTATCTCGTCGGCGGCCGCATCACCGAGGCGGACTGGCGGCTGTTCACGACACTGGTCCGCTTCGACCCGGTCTACGTCGGCCATTTCAAGTGCAATCTGCGCCGCATCGCCGATTATCCGAACCTGTCGAATTACCTGCGCGATCTCTACCAGGTGCCGGGCGTCGCCGGCACGGTGAATTTGCACCACATCAAGTCGCATTATTACGGCAGCCACGAGACGGTCAACCCGACGCGCATCGTGCCGGTCGGGCCGGAGCTGGACTACGGCGCGCCGCATGACCGGGACAGGTTCAGGAAGGCGGCGTGAAATCAGCGATCTAGCGGAAGGTCTCGGAGTCCATCTTTGCCCTTCTAACGAGTTCAGCTTTCAATATGGTACTTCCAAATCGATTGGAGTAGCCGAGCGACGTTGCAAGGAACGCAACGATGCCGCTGATCATGACGATCACGACCGACATCTGGGGCGGGATTGCGCGTAACAATCCCGACGGCAGAAGCACAGCCATTCCCAAAATCATTTCTATCAGGGTTGAGAATCCGACCATTTTCCAGAATTCAGTGCGAGTAAAAAGCTGAGCATGTCGCTTTATAAAAACGAAATATGTCACGAATGCCGCAACTAATTGTATTGTGAATTGGATAAATCTTCCAACTTTTGCTAACATGTATGGATCTATCCCAAGAACTATTGTCGAAATTAACGCTATAACTGAAAATGTTATCACATTAATTCCCGTGTAAAGTGATACATAGAGCGCGATTCTAAATCTATCGTTTTGGCTGTGTTGCATTTTTTCTCCTCATCGCTCAGCATTTATCTCTCTGAGAACAATGAATGCTGCCGGTCTATACCGACGCAGCCAAAGCTGTTGAAGAGATGATCTACCAGTAAGGCGATGCCGAATTCCCCCCCAAAACTTCGGCAATCCGCCGCAGCGTCGCCGGTGTCGTGCCCTGGGGCAAGCGGTCGAGCGGGAAGAAGCCGGCTTCGGCGATCTCGCGGTCGGGCAGCTTGGGCGCTGTCTGGTTGAACGCCTCGACCAGATAGAGGCCGACATGGTCGCGGCGGCTGGCGCGGCGGTTGAAATGCAGCGACTTCAGCACCGGCGGTCCGGTCAGCGCGATGTTGCCTTCCTCGAAGACTTCGCGTGTCAGCGCTTCGATCATCGTCTCGCCCAACTCGACGCCACCGCCCGGAAGGTGCCAGCCCGGGACATAGGTGTGGCGGATGAGGAAGACGGAATTGGAGGGGCGGTGGTGGATCAAGCCGCGCACGCCGAGCGTCATCGGCCGCCGCAGTACGAAATACAGGTGAAACAGCCTCGCCCTGAAGCCCGGCCAGCCGGTCTGGCGCAGGGCTTGCTCCGGATCCGGCGTCATCGTCCGCGAAACCGTGAGTGGAAAGCCGCGCGCGGCTCGCCTATGAAGAAAAGATGTTCAGGCTCGCGCATATTTCCGATGTCCATCTGGGGCCGCTTCCCGATGTAACCTATCGCGATCTCGCCTCCAAGCGCGTGGTCGGTTACGTCAATTGGCAGCGCAACCGCCGCCGCTACATGCATGATGCAGTCATCGACACCATCGTCGCCGACATGAAGGCCAGCGGGCCGGACCATCTCGCCATCACCGGCGACCTTGTCAATCTGGCGCTCGACGGTGAGCTCGAGATGGCCAAGCACTGGCTGGAGACGCTGGGCTCGCCCAATGACGTGTCGGTCGTGCCGGGAAACCATGACGCCTATGTGCCGGGCGCCTTCGACAAGACCTGCCGGTCCTGGGCGGCGTGGATGACCGGCGACGGCGTCAATACGCCGGTCGACCGCAACACCTTTCCGTATCTGCGCGTGCGCGGCGATGTTGCGTTGATCGGCGTCTCCACGGCGCGCGCCACGGCTCCCTTCATGGCCAACGGCTTCTTTCTGGAAGGCCAGGCGGAAAGGCTGCGCGGCATGCTCGACGCCACAGGCAAGAGCGGCCTGTTCCGGGTGATCATGATCCACCACCCGCCGGTGCGCGGCGCCGTTTCGCAGAACAAGCGGCTGTTCGGCATCTCGCGCTTCCACAAGGTTCTTCACCGGCATGGTGCCGAGCTTGTGCTGCACGGCCATTCGCATGTGCCGTCGCTCTTCTTCATCGGCGCCCGCAAGACCAAAATCCCGGTGGTCGGGGTCGCCGCCGCCGGGCAGGCGCCCGGCAGTTCGCATGCGCCGGCGCAATACAATCTGCTCGACATCGACGGTGAAAAGGACAATTGGCGGATCAGGCTGACGCGCCGCGGCCTGACCGGGCCGGCATTGCCGCCCAGCGACCTGCAGACAATGGAGCTTGGCGTGGGGGCCGAGGCCACGCTTGCCGAGGCGCGGTGAACTCAGATGGGAGCGTCTCGCCGGTCGTCAGCCGCACTCTGCGACGCCAAGTGACATCACTTGGCTGCAAATGCTTTAAAAGCTGATTTTCATTGCAACGATGCGGTCCCAGAACAACACGAGCGAAATCGCCAGGCCGACCAGGGCGCCGGCGGCGATCAGGCCGAGGCCCGAGAAGAACGCCGACCAGCCGTTGCTGCGCGCAGCGACATGCAGCGGCGGCTCAGCCTCCGCCACCAGGGCGCGTTTCAGGCCGGCGACGGCCTGCTCGATGCCGCCTTCCATCATTCTCTGGCGTTCGACGACGCGCTCGGCGACATAGCGCGTCACCTGGTCGGCAACGACCTTCATCTCGGTCGATTCGGCGAGGACGACGCGGCCGATGCGCGTGTCCTTGAGAAAGCGGTAGGTGCGACGGTCGCGCCCCATGGCGACATGGCTGACGGCGTCGATCCACAGCCGTGGCTGCAGGCCGGACGAGACGGCGAAGTCGAAACTGTCCATGTCGGTGGGCACGTCGCCGAAGACCGACGCGAGTTCGGCGGCAAGCAGATCGAGCCGCATGCGATGCGCTTCGCGCATCTCGACGACGACGTCGTCGCGGTCGGCGAAGGCGTTCTTGACGTCGCGAATGGCATCGGACAGTTTTCGCGACTGATCGATCTGGGTGATGTTCTCGCCTGCGTCCTTCATCGGCGTTGCCTCGCGGGTTTGGTTAACACCGAATTAACACAGCCGCCGGCAAAATGCACTTGCGAGATCGATGGGCCGGCAAGGGGTTCGCTGGATGAGCACAAGCGCCGCCGCCGTGCCTGCGCCAAGACCGATCAGCTCGCCGCAGCGGCGAATCCTGGACGAAGTCGCCTGCTGCGGCGCCGCATATTGCGACGGACGGCCTCGACGACCAGGCCGGGCGCTTCCTGGACCAGCATATGGCCGGCTTCCAGCACGTGGTGCAGATGAAAATGCTTCGGCACGCTGTCCGCCTGGCTGACGGGCAGCATCGCGTCGTCGGTTCCCCAAACCACCATGATTGGCATATTCAGCGTTTCAAGCCGCTCGTTCGGGATGACGCCTTGCCGATCATCCCTGGTCATGGCGGCTGCGAGCTCGACAAGTGTACGCAACTGGCCGGGCCGCTGGCGCATCTCGCTGACGAGTTCGACCCTATGCTGCGGCAGCCGGCTTTGCGGTCCCGACATGGCGGCAAGACAGGCGCGGATTTCATCCATGCCGGCAGCGGCGGCGTAGCGACGCAGCAGCGGACCATTGATCTCAGGACCGAAACCGCCCGGCGCCAGCAGCGTCAGCGACGCCATTCTTTCGGGCTCGCTCAATGCCATCAGGGCGGCCACCGCGCCGCCCATCGAATGACCGACGAGATGGACCCGCTTTATCCCGCGAGCGGAAAGATCCGCAAGGACGGCACTGGCTGCAATCCTGGCCGGACCGCCGCCCGGAAAATCGAGCGACAGCCCATGTCCCGGCAGATCATAGGCCAGGGTCCGCGCGCCGGGCGCCAGAGACTCGGCCACATCGCGCCAGTCGTCGTGGCAGCCACCGAAACCATGCAGGAAGGCGATCGTTGTCGGGCCGGCGCCCCGTTCGGCAGCGTAAAGGGATGGGGTCATGCAAACTTTATGGCTTGGTGCCGGAATCAATCAGGATGCCGGGGCGGTCTTATGCGAGGATCAGTCTTTGCGGGAGGTCAGACTTATGTGGAGATCAGCCTATGCGGGATCAGACCTATGGGGGATCAGATTGGCCGGTTCAAATTGTGTCTGAATTGCGCTTTGGCCGTCCGGATGGCCAGTAAAATCTTCGCGATCACCTGACGTCGTGCACGCGCCGGGAGACGTCAGCTGGCGCCGCCAAGCCCGGCGGCACGCAGGGCCTCCACCAGCCGGTTGGTCAGATCGGCGGGATATCTTCGTTCGACGAAAGTTGCGCGCGGATCGGCTGCGAATTTCGGGAATTTAGCGGTCAGTTCCTGCAGCAACCTGCTCGCCAGCTTCTCGCGGCCGGCAGCCCTGGCGCCGATCAGCCGCGCCGCCAGATAATGCGATTTCATTTCCGTCGTTCGCAAGCCGTCGCTGGCAAGCGTCGCCTTGTTCATGTCGCCGATCATGAACTCTCCGGCGAACAGCCCGTAATCCCACCATGTCGGATGGGCGCTGGCGATGTCCACCGCGTGAGCGATGATCGGGGTGCCCTCGCCGTACCTGCCGGCGAAAACCAGCCCGTAGCCATAGGCGGCGGCCATTGCGAGATCGTAGGGATTGAGCTCATAGGCCTTGCGCATCCAGCGGATCGATTCCGCGGAATCGCCCATGCGCGAATTGAGGTAACCAAGGGCGCGGTGCGCGTAGGGGCTGGTCGGGCCCATCTGGATGGCGCGATGGGCAAACGTCATGGCTTTGTCGATCGTCGCGTCGGCGGGGTAGGGATAGTGGTCGGTGACCGCTTCGAGATGCAAGGACGCGAGTTCCGAATAGACGAGCGACGACTTCGCCTCCCGGTTGGCAAGATCTTCGAGGCAGCGGTAGGCGGCTTCGTGCGTCTGGGCATTCTGGTCGAGATAATATTTGCCGTTGAGCACCAGACACGCCGTCAGCCCGGTCTGGATGCCGCTCTGCTCGATGTAGTTGTAGATCGTGCCCGAGGCGGGAAGAGCCGAGCTCAAAATGCCGGAGATCTGGTCCTCGATGGCGGTGTTTGCGCTGTCGCCGGCGGTCAGGTTGCGTGAGAGCAGCACGCGGCCGGTCGCCACGCTTTGCAGCTCGAGCATGATGTCGCCGCTACGCGGCCCGGGCAGGACATCGAATACAAAGCTGGCGGCGTCGGTTACTGGATCGGGCGGGCTGTCGGCATCACGGCCAATGAAATTGATGGTATCGAAGCCGCTGAGGCCGGCGCGCAGCGATGCGGCGACACGGCGAGCCAGGTCGCTGTCGGCCTTGATGGCGATGTAGACCTGGGGGAGGTTTTCAACCGGAGGCGCTGCTATGCTGCCGGTCGCCACCGCGGTCTCGATCGCCGTGTCGCCGCCGGTCAGCAACACCACGCTGCCCTGGCGAAGGATCAGCACACCCAGCATGAGGATGACCAGCGCGATCGCCAGCCAGAAGAACTGCAAATGGCGTTGCAGCGAAGGAGCAGCAGGGGCGACGGCTGGAACGCTCAGCAATGCAGCCGGATGTGCCCGGTTGCGGGCGTCCTCCAGCGATCCGGGCGGGGCGGTCGTCGCCGCTTCCTCTGTTGCCGGCTCCGGCTTGCTTTCTGCCTTGGGCTCCACCTCCGCCGGCAAGCGAATGGCGTTGAGTTCGTAGGACGGAACATAGCCGCCGCGCGGAATGGCGATGCGGACCGGTTCGGCAACGCCCTCATTGGCGAAATACTGCTGCAGCAGCTCGCGCAGCCTGCCGGCCTGCACCCGCACCACCGCATCGGTCGACGGATCGAAATCGCCGTCCTTGCCGAACACGTCCATCGCGATGGAGAAGCCCTTGAGCCTGTCGGCTTCGCCTGCCTGCTCGCGCTCGACGAGGTAGCGGAGCAGCTTGCGCGCGCGCTCGGATCGTCCGAACGTTTCGCTGGCAAGCAATCGCTCCAACGTTTCGCGCACTGCGGGGGCGGCAGGCGTGGTATGCTGCAAGTGTCGATCCCTTCGAATTCGGCACAGGTTGAGGTACGATCATATCGCGCTGGCGGCGCCTTACAAGCATGTGCTTATGGTGCGATAGCGTACCCACCGGATAAAATTTCCGGTGGGCTGATGCGCGGGCCTGGCAGTCCCGGCTAGCCGCCCTTTCGGCCGACGATGCGGTTGGCGGCCGAAAGCACGGCTTCGAGCGAGGCGGCGACGATGTTGGTGTTGATGCCGGCGCCGAACAGCTTGCCGTCCGGATGTTCCATCTCGACATAGGAAATGGCCGAGGCATTCGAGCCGCGCTGCATGGAATGCTCGGAATAATCGAGCACCGACATCGGCACCCCGACATGGCGCGACAGCGCATCGACGAAGCCGTCGATCGGGCCGGTGCCGGTGCCTGATATGGTCACCTCCTTGCCTTTGTCGAGAATCACCGCCTCGACCACGCGCCGGCCCTTGACCTCGGTGTCGGGATAGGTGTGGTGGTCGAGGAACTTCAGCCGCGCGCCGGGCTGGTCGACATAGGTGTCGAGAAAGCGCTCGTAGATGCGCTTGACCGGCACCTCCTTGCCTTCGGAGTCGGTGATCGCCTGGATAGCCTGGCTGAACTCGATCTGCAGGTTGCGCGGCAGGTTGAGGCCGTAATCCGCATGCAGCACATAGGCGATGCCGCCCTTGCCGGACTGCGAGTTGATGCGGATAATGGCTTCATAGCTGCGGCCGACATCGGCCGGGTCGATCGGCAGATAGGGCACCTCCCAGTGCGGCGTGTTGGCCTTGCGCAGCGCCTTCATGCCCTTGTTGATGGCGTCCTGGTGCGAGCCGGAAAAGGCAGTGTAGACGAGCTCGCCGACGTAGGGATGGCGCTCGGGGATCTTCAGCTGGTTGGAGTATTCGTAGACGTCCTTCATGCGGTTGATGTCGGAGCAGTCGAGCCCGGGATCGACGCCTTGCGTGTACATGTTGAGCGCCAGCGTGACGATGTCGACATTGCCAGTGCGCTCGCCGTTGCCGAACAGGGTGCCTTCGACGCGGTCGGCGCCCGCCATCAGGCCGAGTTCGGTGGTGGCGATGCCGGTGCCGCGGTCATTGTGCGGATGCAGCGAGATCAACAGGTTCTCGCGTTCGTCGAGATTGCGGCACATCCATTCGATGCGGTCGGCATAGATGTTGGGCGTCGACATCTCGACCGTGGAGGGCAGGTTGATGATCAGCTTGTTCTCCGCCGTCGGCTTGACGATCTCGGTGACGGCGTTGCAGATCTCCAGCGCCACTTCGAGCTCGGTGCCGGTAAAGCTCTCCGGCGAATATTCGAAACGGTAGCCGCCGCCGGCCTTGGCCGCCATGTCGGTGATCATCTTGGCCGCATCGGTGGCGATGCGCTTGATGCCGGCGACGTCCTTCTCGAAGACGACGCGGCGCTGCAATTCGCTGGTCGAGTTGTAGAAATGGACGATCGGGTTGGTGGCGCCCTTCAGCGCCTCGAAAGTGCGGGTGATCAGTTCCGGCCGGCACTGCACCAGCACCTGCAGCGAGACGTCGGCGGGCACGTTGCCCTGTTCGATGCACCAGCGGGCGAAATCGAAGTCGGTCTGCGAGGCCGACGGGAAGCCGATCTCGATCTCCTTGAAGCCCATGTCGAGCAGCAGGGCGAACATGCGCGCCTTGCGTTCCTGGCCCATCGGATCGATCAGCGCCTGGTTGCCGTCGCGCAGGTCGACCGAGCACCAGATCGGCGCCTTGTCGATCACTTTCGAGGGCCAGGTGCGATCGGCAAGACCGACGGTCGGATAGGGCTGGTACTTCCGGGCAGCATCCGGCATGCCCCTCGCGGGGCTGGCGGTTTCCTCTACATTCAGACGGATATCTTCTCGTGCGTTCATCGTCTTTTCTCCCGGCGGCTCGCGGATCCAGCTTCAGGCGGATTGGTGGCGAGCGGCGCCTTTACCAGAATTTCGTTCGCTTGATGTGACGTGCCAATTTTGTAACTGGCCAAGGAGCGTGCGCGTGAGCGGCGAATTCGACCGCCGGGCGCTCCTTCAGCGAACCCGGCGATCGCCGATAAGGCCGAGAAGCAGCAGGGTGGAGGCGAGCGCGCGAACGGTCTGGCCGGCAATGCCGGTCGGACGGGACGCAAAAGAGGTGGCGCGCAGGCTCATGGCGGATTTCATACAGGAGCGGGCAAAGCGAGGCAAGTGGGGGCCTCGCTGTCGCAGAAAGCTGCCGATCCAGCCTCAAGACCGGGGTTCCGCGCCGTCGCGAAATGGGAGAGAGGAACCCAAGCTGCAATGAAGGCGCGGCGCCGACATGAAGCGATTTTTCCTGATTATAGCAACTTTGTTCTTGCTTTGTGCCGGCAGCTATGCTACTAATTTGAGTATGGTGCTGACTGGCGCCGAGGACCCGCTGTCGAGGCGGGTTTTTATTTCACGGTTTTGGCGTCACCTTTCGCGGGTCCAGCCGCTCACCTGATCCAGTTGCTCTTCCCCGAGCCCGGCAAATGCGCCAGAGTCGATTGTCGGCGGGGTGCGATGGCTCGCCGCCGGGAGGGATCGTCCATGAACTTCGTGTTCTTCTCGCCGCATTTTCCAGCCAATGGCGCCGATTTCTGCGACCGGCTGAAGAAGGCCGGCGCCACCGTGCTCGGCATTGGCGACGCGCCGTTCGATGCGCTGGACGGCAAATTGAAGGCAGCCCTTTCGGAATATTACCGCATCGACGACATGGAGGAGTACGAGCCGGTGTTCCGGGCGATCGGCCATTTCATCCACAAATGGGGCCGCGTCGACCGGTTCGAATCGCTCAACGAGCATTGGCTGGAGCTGGAAGCCAATATCCGCACCGACTTCAACATCTTCGGCACCAAGCTCGACTTCGTCAAGAATTTGAAACGCAAGAGCCGCATGCGGGCGTTCTTCCGCAAGAGCGGCGTCGAAACCATCCCGCAACGCAAATGCTCCGACCGCGCCGGCGCCATGACCTTCATCCGACGTGTCGGCTATCCCGTGGTGGTGAAGCCGGATTCGGGCTCCGGCGCCTCGAACACTTTCAAAATCTCCAACGCCGGCGAACTCGACAGCTTCTTCAGGGACAAGCCGGAAGGCGTCAGCTTCGTCATGGAGCAATTCATCGAAGGACTGGTGGTGACCTATGACGGGCTGGTCAACCGCGACGGCGAGGTGGTGCTGGCCGCCAGCCACCGCTACGACCAGAGCGTCATGGAGGTGGTCAACCGCGACCGCCATATGAGCTATGTCTGTTTTCCCGAGATCAGCCGGGCGGTCGAGGAGGCCGGCAGGAAAATCCTCAAGGCGTTCGACGTGCGCGAGCGCTTCTTCCACATCGAGCTGTTCGAAACCAGGGACGACCGGGTCATCGCGCTGGAGGTCAACATGCGGCCGCCTGGCGCCTGGATGACCAATGCCATCAATTACACCTTCGATATCGATGTTTATGCCGCCTGGGCCGACATGGTGGTCAAGGACGCCGCCGGCGGCCCTTACAGGGGCAAGTATTTCACCGCCTATGCCAGCCGCAAGCGGCACCTCAACTATGTGCACAGCCATGCCGACGTGCTGGCCGCCCATGGCGACATGATCGTCCATCATCACGCCATCGAGGAGGTTTTCAGCCGCGCCATGGGAAACTACGCCTATCAGCTGCGCTCCACCGACCCGAAGGCGCTGCGCCGGGCGGTCGACTACATCCATGCGGAAAAGGCGTGAGGCGATGGACGTTTCCTACCACAAGGGTTTTGGCCGCAACCTCGGCCGCGACATGGAATACAAGCGCTACGGCCATGCCGGCCGACCCGTGGTTGTGTTCCCGACTTCGCAAGGGCGGTTCTACCAGTTCGAGGATTCCGGCGCCGTCTCGGCTCTCGCCGAGTTCGTCGACACCGGTCGCATCCAGTTGTTCACGCTGGACGGCATCGATGCGGAATCCTTCTTCGACCGCCACGCCGAGCCGGCCCATCGCATCGCCCGGCATGAAGCGTATTTCCGCTATGTGCGCGAGGAGGCGCTGCCGGAACTCCTGTCTGTCGCAGCCGAGGCCAATGGCGGGCGTACGCTGAAGCCGCTGTTTTGCGGCTGCTCGATGGGCGGCTACCATTCGTCGAATTTCGTCTTCCGCTTTCCGGAACTGGCCAGCGGCGTCATCGCGCTGTCGGGGGTTTACTCCACCCACGATTTCTTCGGCAGCGCGCTCGACGGACAGATTTTCTTCAACTCGCCGCTCGACTACCTGCCGGGTATCGTCGATCCGGGGCTGCTCGTCAGGCTGAAGGCGCTGCGGCTGATCTTCTGCTGCGGGCAGGGTGCCTGGGAGGAACGGATGCTGGCCGACACGCAGGCGCTGGAACAGATCCTGCGTGACAAGTCGATTCCGGCCTGGGTCGACTACTGGGGCGGCGATGTCGCCCATGACTGGCCGTGGTGGCACAAGCAACTGGTCTATTTCTTCGCCCGCTGGCTGGACGACGATCTGATGCACCGGCTGGATTAGGCCACCTGGAGGAAGGAAATGACCACGCCCGATGCCATCCGCCGCTTTGTCGAAGCCACCAACGCCGGCGACACCAAAGCTTTCCTCGAGACGTTCACGCCCGATTCGTTCCTGAGTGACTGGGGCCGGTCCTTCAAGGGCCGCGAGCAGATTGCGCGCTGGAACCAGTCGGACAATATCGGCGTGCAGTCCAAACTTAGCATCATTCGTATCGAACCGGCGGGCGATACCTACAAGGTCCGCATCGCTGTCACAGGCAACGGCTTCAACGGCGAGGGCGACATGGCGTTCACCCTGGACGGCGACCGCATCTCCAGCCTGGTGATTAGCTGAAGGACATTTTGAGGGCCGTTTAGGCCACCTCGCCGCCACGGCCGCCGTTGCTCGCGCGGGACTCATTGGCTTGATGCCAAAAACATGACTCTATTTATCATCTTTTAGTGGAAACGCCAGGCCGGCTGTGGCATTCCGGCGTGGCGAGGACGCCGTATGGCGATCTCGAATTCAACGGCATCGAAAGGCTGAGCGATGGAGCATTTGAGTGCGCAAACCCGGATCAGCGGTGCCGCTATCCGGTCGGTGATGGACAGGCTGCGCGCCGAGCATGGCGAATCCGAGATCGATACCGGCCTTGCCGATCATTGGGAATTTCGCACGCATTACGGCTCGTTGAAGGCGACGCTCGGTGACGACAACGTGCTGATCCGCGTCGCGGCCGAGGATGAAACCTGCCTGTCCTACATGAAGATGGCGGTCGCCGGCCATTTTTCGCAACATCTCGGCACGACCAGGGGCATCGCCTGGCAGGGCGACGGCAGCGATGCCGGTCCGCCGGTGTTCTTCCGCGAGATCACGGTGCTGTCCTCGACGCGGATTTCTCCGCATATGCAGCGCGTCCGCTTCGCCAGCAACGAACTCGGCCGCTTTGGCCGTGGCGGCCTGCATGTGCGGCTGCTGCTGCCGCCGCGCGGCAGGCCACCGGTGTGGCCGTCGATGGGCGCCGACGGCCTGATGGTCTGGCCGTCGGGCGAGGACGCGCTCGTCGTGCGGGTCTACACGATCCGGGCACTGGACGCCGCAAGCGGCTGGCTGGATGTCGATTTCGTCCTCCACCCCGGTATGGATACGCCGGCGGCCGCTTTCGCCGAAAAGGCAGTTGCCGGCGAGATCATCGGCATGATCGGACCGGGCGGAGGTGGCGTGCCCGAGGCGCAAAACCTGCTGCTGCTCGGCGACGACACCGCGCTTCCGGCGATCGGCAGGATCCTGGAGCAGCTTTCGCCGTCAACCCGCGCCGAAGCGTTCATCGAGGTCGATGGTCCCGACGATCGGATGCCGCTGGCCGCGGGCGAGGCCGTTGCCGTCACCTGGCTCTATCGGCATGGGCGCGAGGCCGGCACGGCCAGCCTGTTGCCGGTGGTGCTGCGGCAGCGGAACCGCACCGCGCTTGCCGACAATCTCTATGTCTGGGCCGGATGCGAGTTCGGCGATTTCCGCGAGATCCGCAGGATCGTCCGCAAGGAATGGGGTGTGCCGCGCGACCGGCATCTGGTCACCGCCTACTGGCGCCGCGGGGCGCAAGCGGCGGACGGTGGCGAAGAATAGTGCGCGACGATGCTCCGCGGTCACCGGCGGTCGGATACGATGATGATCGCCGGCACCGCCAGCAGCGCGACGAGGCCGGCGCCGGCGAAGAACGCGCCATAGCCGAAATACTGCGCTGCGTAGCCGGCCGCGATCCCGCCGGCCATGCTCATCAGTGCGTCCATGCACTGGAACAGCGTGAAGTCGACGCCCGCCTGTCTTGGATCTGACCAGCGCATGAACTGCGCGTAAAGCGCGACGAAACCGAGAGCCATGAAGCCGGACGAGCTGAGCACCGCGATGGCCATCAAAGCGGTGGTCGAGAAGCCACCAAGAAGATCGAAGACCGAAAAGAAGAACAGCGATCCGGCCTGCAGGAAAAGCGCCAGGACGAGCACGTTGCGCGGGCCGAACCATTTGACGAGAGCGCCGCCGGCGAGTGCGGCAGCCAGGCCGACGAACATGCTGCCGACGCCGTTGACAAGTCCGACCATCGGGAGGTCGAGCCCGGCGTCGATCAGGAATGGTCCGAGCATGGCGAGTGCCGCCTTCTGGGCCAGGACATAGATGGCCGACGCTGCCAGGCCGCGCCGAATTTCGGGACGCTTCAACGCGTCGAGGAGGCTGGGAACATGCTCGCGCGTCTCCTCGCGCGCGCGGCTGGCCGCGCCGAGCAGGAAGGGCAGACCGAGCGGCAGGAGCAGCAAGGCCATCGCCCAAACGGCGATGCGCCAGCCAAAAATGTCGACCAGAAGCAGAAACAGGCCGGCGCCGATGGCCGAGCCGAGATAGGCGCCGCCGACCTGCGCGGCATTGCCCCAGCCGTGGTTTTCCCTGGCCAGGCTCTGCACGGCGAAACCATCGCAGGCAATGTCGACGGTCGAGGCGGCGAAGGCGACGATGGTCAGGCAGGCCAGAACCGGCCACCAGGCCTCCGGGCCGAGCGCGCCGACGGCCCACAACCCGGCGATGGACACGAGCCCACCGGCGGCGACGATCGTGCCGGTGCGGTTCTTGCCGACCGGCGGCAGCCGATAGCGCTCGACGGCCGGCGCCCATAGAAACTTGAGCGCCCATGGCAGCGCGATCAGCGAGACCAGGCCGATCCGGTCGAGTGGCAGGCCCTGGTCGCGCATCACCGCCGGCAGGCCCGCCCAGGTGATGCCGCCGATTACGCTCTGCGCGACGTAGAGCCCGCCGATCGCCAGGACGATCGCGACAGGCGTCGATGCCCGGCTGGAAACGGCGATCGACATCAGAAGCGGTAGCGCAGGCTGGCGAACAGCGAGCGGCCCTCGTCGCGGTAGCAATAGCCGGCCGAGCAGATGGATTTTTGAGTGTCGAACAGGTTCTTGGCGTTGACCTGCAGCTTCACGCCCTCGAGTTTGGGATTGCGGTAGCCGAAATCGTAGGAGAGCGAGGCGTCGACGAAGGCGCGCGCGTCGTTCTTGAAGGTGTTGGTGTCGTCGCCATAGCTCGAGCCGGCAACGCGAACGCCGCTGCCCAGCCCGAGCCCCTGCAGCGTGCCGTCCTCGAACTGGTACTGCCCCCAGAGCGACAGGATGTGATTTGGCGTCGCCGACAGTTCCTTGCCTGCGGTTCCCGTGGCGCCGCGTTCGATTTTCACGCGCAGATAGGTGTAGGAGGCGAGTATGCTGAGGCCGTTGTCGAGCGAGGCGCTGGCTTCCAGTTCGACGCCGCGCGAGTTCAGGTCGAGCTGGCGCTGCTTGTTGATCCCGGTCGAGGCGTCGAAGACGACGCCATCCTTCTGGTCGATGTCGAACAGAGCGGCGCTGACGGCGGCGTTGTAATCGGCAAACTCGTATTTGACGCCGATTTCCTTTTGCGTCGCGATGGTCGGACGGGCGACGCGACCGATCGGGCTGCTGACATCGTCATAGACGAAGCCGATATTGGGCGAGAACGACGTCGAATAGTTGACATAGGGCGTGATGCCCCATTCGGTCTGGTAGGACAGGCCGAGCCGGCCGGAAAGGGCACTGTCGTCCTGCTTGGACCTGGTGAAGTCGGCGGCGGTCGAGGTGGTGTCGGCCCAGTCGTAGCGACCGCTGGCGAACAGGGTGAAATCGTTCCACTCCATCTGGTCATGCAGATAAGCGCCGAGCTGGTTCATCTCCTGCCCGCCAGAGTAAGGAACCGGAGCGGCCTTGATGTCACCGACGGAAACGTAGGAGATACCGCTGCCGGCGTCATAATTCGACCAGGCGTAGTCGATGCCGGCTACCGCCGTGTGCCTGACCTGGCCGGTATCGAATTCGAACTGCGCCATGTTGTCGACGACGAAGTTCTTCATGGTCTCGGTGTAGTGGCCCCAATAGCGTTTCAGATCCACGCCGTCCGGGTAATGACCGCTATATTCGATGTCGCTGTCGACGGCGCTGTAGCGAAGGTTCTGCCGGACCGTCAGCACGTCGTTGAAACGGTGCTCGAACTCGTAGCCGATGCGGCCCTGGGTCTGGTCGAAGTCGTTCCAGGCGGGATCGCCCTCGTAGAGGTTCGTCAGAGCGCCGCCTGAATTGTAGAAGGCAGCGGTGCCGCCGGTGACGGATTTCGAATATTCGCCGAGGATGGTCAGCCTGGTATCCTCGTCCGGCTTGAAGGTGACGGCCGGCGCCAGATAGATCTTGTCGTCGGGATAACCGGGCAGGTCGGTGTCGCTGGTGCGGCCGAGGCTGGTGAAGCGGTAAAGAATGCTGCCGTCGTCGTTCACCGGGCCGGAAGCGTCGAGTGCGGCCTGGAAGCGATTGTGTTCGCCTAGCAGCATTTCGATTTCGCGGAACTGTTCTTCCTTGGGGCGCTTGGTGACCAGATTGACGATGCCGCCCGGACCGCTGATGCCGTAAAGCGAGGAGGCCGGACCCTTCAGGATGGTGACGCCCTCGATGCCGTAGGGCTCGGTCTTGAACCAGGCCGAGGGGCCGTTGTACTGGCGCAGCCCGTCGCGGAACATGCCGTTGTAAAAGGCCTGGAAGCCGCGCAGGAAGAAGGCGTCGTAGCGGGTGTCGAAGCCGAAGCTGTTGGGATTGGCGCTTGCGACATAGCCGAGCGATTCGTTCAGCGTGCGTGGCTTCTGGTCCTCGATCTGCTTTTGCGTCACAACCGAAACGGCTTGCGGAATCTTGACCATCGGCGTGTCGGTCTTGGTGCCGATGCGGTCCTTCTTGGCGACATAGCCGTCCTGCACGAGGATCTCGTCGCTCTCGGCATCGACCTCGATCTTGTTGAGAACCGTGACGCCGCCCTGGTCCTGAGCGTGAGCCGGCCCGGACAGGCCGAGCAGGGCAACGCTGCCCGGCAGTGATAACCCCAGGAGCCATGTCATCGTCCGTTTCCGCATCAACTCGTCTCCACTCTTCCGTACATTGACGGAAGGGGCTCTCAAATCTGAGTATTTGAGTCAAGTTATTTTTTGAGCTCGTGCGGGTGCTGGCCCGATACGGTCGGCGACAGCAAAGTGCGACCGGTTTCAGGAAAACAGGCTACCAATCAGGGAGAGGCAAGCTGCTATGATTTGAGGCTTCTCGCCACCAGCCGCGCCACGCTTGGGCCGACCAGAAGCACGATCAGGAAGCGTGCCGATTGCAGCGCCATGACGAAGGAGATGTCGACATGCTGTGCGGCGGCGGCGATGATGGCGACGCTGTCCATGCCGCCGGGGCTGGTTGCCAGATAGGCGGTCAGCGGATCGATGCCGAGCAGGCGGCTGATCAGGAAGGCGAGGCCGCCGCAAAAGACGATCAGGGCAATGATCGAGCCGACGATCTGCGGCAGCGCGCGGGCCGCGTGGCGCAGAATGGCCCTGGTGAAATTCAGGCCGATGCTCCAGCCGATCATCGTATAGCTCAAGGCAAGCAGCCAGGGCGGCAACTGCATGGTCACGCCGAGCCCGAGATGGATCACGGTGCCGAAAATGAAGGTGCCGAGGAATAACGGCGACGGCAGCCGGAAAAGCTTTCCGGCGAGGCCGCCGACCAGCGCCACGCCGAATGTTGCGGCCAAGCCTTGCGGGTCTATCGGCGGAAACCAGACGGTGGCCGGCACCTCGATGCCCGAGGTGTCGACCCAGAGCTTGGCCACCAGGGCTGCCGTCATCGAGACGCAGATGACGCGCAGATATAGCATAAAGGCGACGAGGCGCTGGTCGGCGCCGAAGGCACCGGCCATCAGCACCATGGCGGTGGCGGCGCCCGGCGACGAGCCCCAGACCGCGGTGGTGCCGGGCAGGATGCGCCAGCGGCTGATCAGCCAGCCGAGCAGGCTGGATGCCGCGACCGTCGCCATCACGACGCCAAGGAACAGCGGCCATTCCCTGTAGAAGACGGGAAAGATATCGGCCGAGATGGAGCTGGCGACCAGGCAGCCGACGACCGCCTGGGCTGAACCGAACAGAACCCGCGGCACGCGCACCGTGGCGCCGTTGGTGCCGGCAGCTATGGCCGCCAGCATCGGTCCGATCAAAAGCGCGGCGGGCAGGGCGGCGAGCTCCAGCACGCCGGCAAACAGCACCGAGACCACCACCAGGACGGGCCACTGCCAGGCCTTGTGGATCCGCGCCAGGTGCTCGATGGCCGGCGGGTTCGGGGAAGAATCCATAGATGGGCTCTTAGACCGGTGGCGAAAAAATGCGAACCCTTTTTGCGCGGAAAAGGCTTGGATGGTAATGGCACCAACCATCCGCAGCGATCCTTCGCACCCCCCTCTGTCCTGCCGGCCTCTCCCTCTATTCCGCCTTCACCGCCGGCAAGCCGAACCCGCCAACAGGATGCGTCTCCACCTGGAACTCGAAGCCGGCGATGATCGGCCGTGCCTTGGCGATTGCCGCCTGGACTTCGGGCAGCTGCAGCGAAGCCTTGTGGCTTTCGGCGTCGGTCCACACTTCGGTCACCCAGATCGCGTCGGCATCGGCCGGGTCGGTGGCGATGATGTAGTTCAGGCAGCCGGGCATGGCGCCGGTGCTGGCGAGCAGGATATCCATCATTGCGTCACGCTGGCCGCGCATCGCCCGCATCTTGCCGATCAGTCCGTACATTCGCTTTGCTCCGTTGAGATGACGCAACCGGGAGTATGCAGTTCGCCGTCTACGGCATCAACTGCCCGCCGTTGACCTCGATCACCTGGCCGATGATGTAGCCGCTCAACAGATCGGAGGAGAGGAACAGATAGGCGCCGACGCAGTCCTCGGCGGTGCCGGCGCGGCCCTGCGGGATGGTGGCGATCATGCCTTTCATCTGGTCGTCGGTCGAGTAGCGCTCGTGGAAAGGTGTCGCGATCGTGCCGGGCGCCACCGCGTTGACGCGGATGTTGAACCCGATCAGCTCCTTGGCCATGCCGCGCGTGACGTTGGAGACGAAGGCCTTGGCCGAGCCGTAAAGGCCGGCGCCGCCACCGGCGCCGTTGCGCGCGGCGATCGAGGAGGTGTTGACGATGAAGCCACCCTGCCGCTTCAGCCATGGGATTGCCTTGCGCGAAGCTGTCAGCACGGAACGCGCGTTGAGGTCCATCACCGCGTCGTAATGCGCCTCGGCCTGCTCGGCATAGGGCACGCGGCCGAGCATGCCGCCGGCATTGTTGACGAGGCCGTCGAGCCGGCCGAAATGTTGCGCACTGTCCTCGACGACGCGCTCGACATCGGCGGGGATCGAGAAATCGCCCTGGGCGAGGAACACGTCGCCGCCGCCGTTGCGAATGGTCGCGGCCAGGTTTTCGGCAGCCGCGCGGCTCGAATTGTAATGCAGCGCGACGCGGCATTTCTGCGCGGCATAGGCAAGTGCGAGCGCCGCGCCGATGCCGGTCGAGGCGCCGGTGACCAGGACCGCCTTTCCGGCAAGGTCGGGGATGACCAGAGAGGGGCTGACAAGGGTGGTGGTGGCTGGCACGTCTATTCCTCCGGGGACTCTGCCTGCTCTTCGTAGGCCCTCGCAGTCCTCGCGTTCAAGTCCGTAAAAGTTTAGAGCGGTTCACCGTTTCACGGAAACGGCGAACCGCTCCCTCTTTGTCTTGACGCAATTCCGGACGGAGAACCGTTTCACACTTTTCCTGGAATTGCCCTATGGCCTGAGATAGGCGTAGCCCTGGCGTTGCAATTCGGCGAGCTTGACGACGCCGCCCCTGTCGGCTGCATGGAAGCCGTCGAGCAGGTCGGCCAGGCCGATATCCATGCCGTGCATGGTGTTGGCGCAAGCGTGCGGGCTGAGCCCATCTTGGACAAGGCCGGCGAACCGCCCGGAAATGGCGGCCGATATGCCCTTCGACTTGAAGGCGGCAAGTGCTGGGCCGTGCACGACAAGCGCGATGTCGACCTTGCCGTCGGTGCCTTCGAAGTGGTTCTTGATGTTGCCGAGCACGAAATTGACCTTGTCGAGATCGCTGAGGTGATAGGCGACCTTCTGCCTTTCCTCTTCGACGGCCTTGACTTCAATGGCTGCCGCCTTGGTGGGGCGCAGCCCAAAAAGCCCGGCGGCCCCGGCAAGACCGACGCGGAAAATATCGCGGCGTCGCATGGCTTTATCTCCATTTATCCGGCCGGCGCAAATTGCGTGGCCTCGGCCTCGATCCTAGCATAAATTGAAGCCACGTCTTGTCGGGGCAGGGGGAGCCAGCATGATATCAAGGACCGTGATGGGCGCCGGAGTTGGGGTTGCCTTGCTCGCCGCCGTCGCCGGCTCTGCTTTCGCCGATGACACGCTCAAACTCACCGAGCTCAGCCCCGACGGCAAGGACGCCTGCTTCGGCCGCGTCTATGACACCGCGCATCTCAAATCGCATCCGCAGCAGAAGGTGACGCGCATCTTCTTCTATTACGGCCGCGATCCGGTCAGCCGGCCGAACGAGGAGCCAAGCACCGGCGTTGATTCCTCCTACAATGGCTTCATGGCGACGACGGTGCGCGGCGCCAAGGCGCCTGAATGGCTCGGCGGCTGGTGCAGTCATGAGTCGGAGGACGGCAAGACCGGCCCGATCCGTTGCGGCATGGACTGCGACCGCACCATGGCTTCGCTGAAGGTCGACGACAAAGGCCGGCTGATCGTCTCGGACGTGCAGCCCGACCTCTATCTCGACGCGGGATCGGAAGACGAGCTCGGCACGGCGGAGTACGAAAGGCAGGCGCTGGGCAAGGACGACAACGGCTTCAGGCTCGATCCGATGCCGGCCGCGACCTGCAAGGCGGAGTTCGCGCGCATCGACCCGATCGATCCGGCACTTGGCCCGCCATTGCGCGAGCGGCTGAAGCCGGACCAGCCCTTCTGCTACGGACGCGACTACGACGCCGGGCATCTCGGCTCGCATGCCGACCAGCTGACCCAGTCGATCAGGGTTTTCCGCGGAGCGGTCGAGCTGGCGTCTTTCGCCAAGGAGGGCGATCCGGCCAATTGGCCAAGCGGCGCCGATATCGCCGTTTCTGTTACCACGCGGCAGAAATCGGCCAAGGTCACGCAAGTCTATAACTGTCAGGGCGAGGGCGACCAGTGGCGCTGCGCGGCGAGCGCGAAGACGGGTGCTGCGTCCTGTGACATCGCGCAAAGGGAAGTCTTCCTTCGCCGCGGCGCCAACGGCACGATGATGCTGGCCAACCCGAACAGCGGCCTGCCGATCATCGATCTGTGCTCGAAAGCGGCGGAAGGTGACACCAGCTCCGACGACAAGGTCTACCGGCTGGAGCCGATGCCGCAGGCTGCCTGCGGGCTGTAGCAGTTCAGAGACGCGATGCCGGCGGGACAGAGGGGGGTGCTGTCCCGCCGACCTCAAGGTTTTGGATGGCGGCGTCCCGCTATCGCCTCACGCGAACGGCACGGCTGTCGTGCCTTTGGGCAGTTTCGCTTCGTCGTCGGGTTCGACATGGATGATGACCCGCACGGAAGGGATTTCGGCCTGCAGCGCGTCTTCGATGCGGTCGCAGATGACGTGGCTGGCGCCGACCGACATGTCGGCGTCGACGACCAGGTGGAACTCGATGAAGGTGGCGCGGCCGGCGATGCGCGTCTTCAGGTCGTGGACCTCGAGCGCGCCCTTGCAATTGGCCGAGATGATGTCGCGTATGCGGATATGTTCCTGGGTGTCGACGGCGCGGTCCATCAGCCCGTTCATCGACGAGCCGATGACGTGCCAGCCCTGCCACAGGATGTTCAGCGCCACGATCACCGCAAGAGCCGGATCGAGAACCTGCCAGCCGGTCAGTACGGCGCCGACCAGGCCGATGAACACACCGACCGAGGTCGCCACGTCGGTCATGATGTGCCTGCCGTCGGCGACGAGAGCCGGCGATTTTTCGCTTCGGCCGGTGCGGATCAGCGTCAAGGCCCAGACGGCGTTGATGACCGTTGCGACGCCATTGACGGCAAGGCCGGTCCATGGCTGTTCCAGCAGGGCGGGATGCTGCCAGGACCACCAGACTTCATTGAGGATCAGCAAGGCGGCAAGCACGATCAGCACGCCTTCGAGGACGGCCGAGAAATACTCGGCCTTGTGGTGGCCGAACGGATGGTCCTGATCGGCTGGCTTGTAGCTGACCTGGATCGCCCAATAGGCGGCGGCAGAGGCAATGACGTTGACGATCGATTCCAGCGCGTCCGAATAAAGCGCGACCGAACCGGTGACGTACCAGGCCACCAGCTTCAGGCCGAGCACGACGCAGGCGACGACGATCGACCAGAAGGCGAGGCTGGCGACCTTCTGCCTGGCGGCGGCTTTGATTTCTGCCGCGGTCACTGGGGAAAAGATCCCAACACTGAGCCCTCGAATTAAGCGGCCTTTTCCTTGGCCTTGCGCGGCAAGTGCGCGACGATGTTCTCGATGATGCGCATGCCGGCATTGTGGCCGAGCGTCATGATCGATTCCGGGTGGAACTGCACTGCGGCGATCGGCTCCTTGCGGTGCTCGAAGGCCATGATGATGCCGTCCTCGGTCTCGGCGGTGACGACAAAATCATCGGGCAGCCGCACCGGATCGGCAAAGATCGAATGATAGCGGCCGACCGTCACCTCCTTGGGCAGGCCGGAGAAGATGATGCCCGGCTTCGACACGCGGATGCGCGACGGCTTGCCGTGCATCGGGATGTGCAATTGGCGCAGCTCGCCGCCATAGGCCTCGGCCAGCGCCTGCAGCCCGAGGCAGACGCCGAAGATCGGCAGGTCGCGCGCACGGGCCCGCTTGATGGTGGCGGCGCAGTCGAAGTCCTTCGGTGTGCCGGGGCCGGGCGACAGCACGACCAGGTTTGGCTTCAGCCGGTCGAAGATCTCGTCCGGCACCGGCGTGCGCACCGTCGAGACGTTGGCGCCGGTCTGGCGGAAATAGTTGGCGAGCGTATGGACGAAGGAGTCCTCGTGGTCGACCAGCAGGATGTTGACGCCGTCGCCGACACGCGCGGTGCTGCGTTCGGTGCTGGCGGCATTGCCTGATTTGGCGTCGCGGATGGCGGAGAGCATGGCGGATGCCTTCAGTTCGGTTTCGGCTTCTTCTTCCTCGGGAATGCTGTCGAAGAGCAACGTAGCGCCGGCGCGCACCTCGGCGATGCCGTCCTTGATGCGAATGGTGCGAAGCGTCAGGCCGGTGTTCATGTCACCATTGAAATTGACCATGCCGATCGCCCCGCCATACCAGGCGCGCGGGCTCTTCTCGTTCTGCTCAATGAACCGCATGGCCCATAATTTCGGCGCGCCGGTGACGGTGACCGCCCAGGCATGCGACAGAAAGGCGTCGAAGGCGTCCATGCCTTCGCGCAGCCGCCCCTCGATGTGGTCGACGGTGTGGATCAGGCGGGAGTACATTTCGATCTGGCGGCGGCCGATGACGCGCACCGAGCCCGGCTCGCAGACCCTCGACTTGTCGTTGCGGTCGACGTCCGAGCACATGGTGAGTTCGGATTCGTCCTTCTTCGAATTGAGCAGCTTCAGGATCTGCTCGCTGTCGGAGATGGCGTCGTCACCGCGCTTGATGGTACCGGAGATCGGGCAGGTCTCGACGCGGCGGCCGTTGACGCGCACGAACATTTCCGGCGAGGCGCCGATCAGATATTCGCCCTCGCCGAGATTGATGAAGAAGGAATAGGGCGAAGGGTTGATGCTCTTCAGCTTGCGGGAAATCTCGGAGGGCTGGGTTTCGCAGCGTTCGTAGAACATCTGCCCCGGCACCACTTCGAACAGGTCGCCGCGCTCGAAGCTCTTCATCGCCTTGCGCACCAGCTTGGCATATTCGCCGGGCTCGTGGTCGCCGCGCGGCGGGATGCGGTCGGCGGTCCTGAACGGCTCGACGATTTCGTCGCGCGGCAGGCCTTCGGTCGAGAAGCCATCGCCGGAATAGTCGTAGCGGTCGGTCCAGGCCTTGGTCGAATAGTGGTCGACGACGAGGATCTCGTCGGGCAGGAACAGCACGAGATCGCGCTGGCTTGGCTTGCGCTCGAGCTTGTAGTCGACCGGATCGAACTGGAAGGCGAGGTCGTAGCCGAAGGCGCCATAGAGGCCGAGATTGGCGTCTTCCTCGGTCTTGAACAAAGCCGTGATGGCGCGCAGCACGGTGAAGACGGAGGGTACGCGGCTGCGTTCCTCCTCGGTGAAGACACGGCCGGGCTTGGCGACCTCGAGGCGGATGAGTTTGTTGGACGTCTCGGCGATCGTGACGTCGTCAAGACCGGCAAGCACCGTGCCGATCACCGGCAAAAGCACCTGGCCACGGCTGTTCAAGGCCTCGATGCGCATGGCGCGGCCGTGTGCCGAGATCACCAGCGGCGGATCGATGATGGCGGTGTCCCAGCGCGTATAGCGGCCGGGATATTCGTAATTCGAGGAAAACACGGCGCCGCGGCGCGAATTCAGGCCATCGACATAGCCGTCGATCGCCCCCTCGTAAGGCCGGTCATGGCGCTGGCGGGTAATCGCCACGCCACCCGCCGTGACGAAGCGCTCGGCGCCATTCTCCAGAATTTTCGTCGTCATTGCCGTCTCCATCAGCGTCTTTGGGGCAACGGACCCGGGAATGGCTTGAAAAAACAAATGGCCGCCCGGACATTCCGCTGCGGCCACCCTCTATTGTCACGCGAACGCGTTCGAACAGGCCGCTGTCAGCGAGCCCACCACCAAATGGTCTTGATCGAGCGCATATTCATGGCGAAATCCATAGCCGCGAAAAGCGGTATGCGCAACAGGTTTGAAAGTCTGTGGGGTGGCTGCCGCTTTCGCAACCCAGCACATGGCCAAGACCGGCAGTCCTGCCTAGACTCTGTGTTGCCCTGGCGCATGTGCCGCCGCGCCAGAGGCTTGCCGAACTCGGCGTCGCCCGCGTGAGCCATGGTCCGGTGCCGTACCGGCAGATGGCCGAATGGCTGGAGGCCAAGGCGCGACAGGCGATTTCGGGGTAGCCTGGCGGGGTGCGTCAGTCCTCCAGCGTTCCCGACCTTGCATCGGCGCTCGTCCCGTCGCCGACCAGCTTCAAGAGGTCTTCGCCGGCGCGGATGATGCGGCGGGAACGCCGCGTCAGGATGAGGCCCGCCTGCGGCGCCAACACTTCCGTGCGGCCGTCGGGCTCGCCGGGCGCGTGGACGATGGTGGCAAGGCGCGCACCCTTGGTGACGCGGTCGCCCGGCTTCACGTCGTAGAGGATCGCGCCCGAGCGGGGCGCCGGCATCATCTCGATGTTTTCGAGCGGCGCGACGAGCCCAACGAAGCTGCCAGGCGCGCGCAGCGCCTGGTCCTGGATTACGCCGCGCGCCACCAGCAGCCGGTAGAGCCCTTCGGCATCGGCGCCGGCGAGGGCGCCGTCGACATCGAGTATGCCGCGATATTCGACGGTGGTGGCGACGCGCCGGTGGAGGCGCGCCACGTCGGCCGGGACGTTCTGATACGGCATGATCGAAGCGCCTTCGAAGGTGCCGTCGGGGTCTTCGTGCCACAGCATCACCGCATCGACGCCCATGGCCGCCGCACAGTCCGCCATGGCCGGCCACAGGCTGGTGTGGACGTAAAGATAGGCGAGGCCCTCATCGTCGCAATGCAGGTCGAGCACGATGTCGTGGCCGATGGAGAGCTGCAGCAGCCGCGTCTTCAACCGCTGGTCGACCGTGCCGTGCGCCGGCAGCAGCGTGAGGTCGGGCGCGGCGAGCCGCGGAAAGCCACGGTTGAAATTGGTGCGCGTGCCCAGATGGAAGCGGCCCTGATGGTCGCCGTAGAGATATTGCGCGCGGCCGATCGGATTGGCCCAGGGCACGATGGTCATGTTGCCGGTGATGCGGCCTTCGGCTTCCGCCTTGCTGAGCATCGGCATCAGCGTGTCGATGGCGACGACACCCGGCAATTCGCCGGCATGAAGTGCCGCCTGCAGATAGGCGGAAGGCGCCGTCTTGTCCGTTCCGGCGAAGCGGAAGACGGGGAATTCGTAGGAAACGCCTTCGCTGTCGCCGGCGACGCGTTCGATGGACTTCTGCATGGGATGCCTCCGGGAGAAGAGGCGGAACACATGCCCTTTTGCCGCTGGGCTGTCGATTGGTCCAGCCGCTGCCGCCATGGGCGCAAGATTCTACCCGGCCGTCACACCAGTGGCTTGAGTTCCTGGGCGATGGTCGGCAGAAGCTCCGAGACGTTCGGGTGGATGTGCACGGCGCGCGCCAGCGTGCTGACCGGCGCCTTGGCATACATCAGGTCGAGTACGCAGTGCACCGCCTCGTCGCCGCCCGGGCCGAGCACCGAACAGCCGAGGATCTCCTTGGTGTCGGCATCGACCAGGATCTTCATGAAGCCTTGCGTCTCACCTTTTTCGACGGCACGGCTGACGCGGGTCATTGGCCGCTGGCCGACCAGGGCGCGGCGGCCGGATTTCCTTACCGCGGCTTCGGTCATGCCGCAGCGGCCGAGTGGTGGGTCGATATAGAGCGCATAGGCCTCGATGCGGTCGCTGACCTTGCGCGGATCGTTGTCGAGCAGGTTGGCGGCGACGATCTCGTAATCGTTGTACGAGGTGTGGGTGAAGGCGCCCTTGCCGTTGCAGTCGCCCATCGCCCAGATGCCGGGCACGCTGGTGCGCAACTGGTCGTCGACGACGATGAAGCCGCGTTTGTCGACCTCGACGCCGGCTTTGTCGAGGCCGAGATCGTCGGTGTTTGGCGTGCGGCCGAGCGCCAGCAGCACATGCGAGCCGACCGCAGCCGCCTTGCCTGGCGAGAAGGTCACGGCGATTTCGTTGCCTCGCCTGGCGAAGCGGATGTCGTCGGCGCCGAGATGGACGGCAATGGCCTCGTTTTCGAGGATCGACAAAATGGCGTCCGAGACATCCTCGTCCTCGCGACCGATCAGACGCGGGCTTTTTTCGATGACCGTGACTTCGGAACCGAAGCGGCGGAACATCTGCGCGAATTCGAGCGAGACATAGCTGCCGCCGACGACGATGAGATGGCGCGGCAGCACGTCGAGATCCATCATCGAGGAATTGGTCAGGTAAGAGATGCCGTCGATGCCGGGCAGGTCGGGCACCGAGGCGCGCCCGCCGGTGTTGAGGAATATCTTTTCGGCGCTCAGCAGATCGTCGCCGACGCGCACCGTGTTGGCGCTTACGAAGCGCGCATGGCCGCGATAGAGCGTGCATTTGTCCATGCCGGCAATCCAGTCTTCGAGATTGCCGCGGGCGTCGTTGGAGACCTCGTCCTTGCGCGCCTTGATCGCCTTGTAGTTTACGCCGACGGGACCGGACAGCGTCACCCCGTAATCCGCGGCGGAGCGGGCGAGATGCGCGGCATAGGCGCTTGCCACCATCGTTTTGGTCGGCGTGCAGCCGGTGTTGACGCAAGTGCCACCGACCAGCTTTCGCTCGATCAGCGCCACGCTCATGCCGGCCGCATTCAGCCGGCCGGCGAGCGGTGGGCCGGCCTGCCCGGCACCGACGATAATAGCGTCGAATGTCTTTGCCGTCATGCCACCGCCGCCACGATCAGAAGCCCGCCGACGATCGCCACAGCGTCCTCGATGAAGGCGGCCGGCGGGTCCTTGCCGAAGGCGGCGGCCAGACGTTTACGCGCCTCGGCGCCGCCCAGCGTGCCGATCACCGCGCCAACGGCGCCGGCGATCAGGCCGCCGATGGTGGCGCCGCCGGTCGCGCCGATCACCGCGCCGGTGAAAGCGCCCAAGACGATGCGC
This sequence comes from Mesorhizobium sp. M0437, assembly GCF_040321335.1. Lineage (NCBI taxonomy): Bacteria > Pseudomonadati > Pseudomonadota > Alphaproteobacteria > Hyphomicrobiales > Phyllobacteriaceae > Mesorhizobium > Mesorhizobium sp. M0437. Next base: position 32,939 of record NZ_JAMYRK010000004.1, on the reverse strand, counting down.
GTGCCGAATTGCTGCGGCACCTTGCGGCTCGGCGCCAAGGGCAGCTGGTCGGTGACCAGTTCGGCGATGGCCAGGATGGTGAAGATGCCGACGGCGATCCAGTGGCCCATGAAGCTCGCCCAGGTGTCCGCGACCGGCAACCAGCCAAGCCAGGCGCCCCAGGCGACGGCGGCGGGCGCGGTCATGGCGCGAAGCCCGGCAACGATGCCAATCAGGAGTGCAAAAATGTACAGCATGATTGATCCCTCGATGGCCGGCTTGGGACAGGTCCGAGAGAGCAAGCTACCATAGGTCCGGTATTTGACCAGAGGTGGTGTCGCCGCCGGCGCTTCCGTATTTGCAGCACTTGTGCTTTGGCAAAGATTGAGACTGGAGTTGCGGCCATGGCCGAAAGCGAACGCACGAAAATGGCGGCGGGCGAGTGGTATTGCTGCCTCGATCCGGAACTGGAGGCGTTGCGTATCACGGCGCGAGACGCGGTGTTCGAGCACAACAGCCTGCCGCCCCGGCAGCGTCGCGACATCGGGCCTGGATTGCGGACGCTGCTCGGCGCTGCGGGCGAGGGCGCCCGGATCGAGGCGCAGTTCCACTGCGCCTATGGCTTCAACATCTTTCTCGGCGACCGCGTTTTTCTCAATGCCGGCTGCATCATTCTCGACACGGCGCCAGTGCGCATCGGTAAGGGAACGCTGCTCGGCCCGAATGTGCAGATCTATTGCGCCGAGCACCACAAGGAGGCTGCCGGGCGACGGGCAGGGCTGGAGATCGCCAAGCCGGTCGAGATCGGCGACAATGCCTGGATCGGCGGCAGTGCCGTCATCCTCGGCGGAGTCAGGATCGGCGATGGCGCCATCGTCGGCGCCGGTGCTGTGGTGACGCGCGACGTCGCGGCGAACACCACGGTGGTCGGCAATCCGGCACGGGTAATCAGCAACAACTGAGCACCGTGCTTCTGTTGCCGGTCACGTCCTCGTTCTGATGGACATGGGGGCGGCTATGTCACTTGGCCGGAGGTGGATGCAACCGTGTGTCGAGCGCAAACGCCTCCTGGGTCTTCATGGCGTATGCCCCTCTGGCGAGGCTCGCGTCGAAGATCAGGTTCCAGCTACGCTGCGATACGGCGCTCGGAATCACCACGAACCGGTGCCGTTGCAGAAGATCGTCGCCAAACGCCTGTTGTCCGGAGCTCGGAATGCCAGGGCGCAACCACTTGGGGTTGGGCACGGGGGCGGGGTCGACGATATGCACATCCGCGACATCGCTGACGATTGCTGCCGTCATGACATGCGCAATCGTGTCGAGCGCCCTGAAGCCCTTATGGACCGCAACCTCGAGGATCGCAGTCGACGGATCGATCGAGCAGTAGACGGCGCGCACGCCCTTGCTGTTCCAGCGTCCGCCCACCCTGTATGCGCCCTCGCCACTATCCCATGTAGGCGCAAACGCGGCTTGATCGAGGCGCCATCCGATGAGGTCGGAGCCACCAAGCGCCGCCGGCAGCGGCGTCATGCATAAACGCCATATTCAAGCCGTTCCAGATAGTCTTCTACAAGCTCGATCCCCGCCGGCGTCGCCAGAAGGTCGATTGGACGACGCTGGTCTAGCCCAATCGCCGGGCGCTCCAGCCATTGCTCTGCCTCCGCCTGCGAACCGAACACGTCGGTAGCTTTCGACAGGATCTCCGCGAACTTCCAGGTTCGTCCGCTCTGGTCCTGATTGAGAGGCTTGGACGGAGCATCCTTGCGGCGCTGGTAGGTGCGCAGGCTCATGCCGACGGCCTTCTCCAGCGAATCGGTCTTCTGGATGAAGACGAGTTGCCCGATAAGATGGTCCAGCGCTGAAGCCGGCAGGCCGTGCAGAAGCAACTCGTGAGCATCCAAAGCGCTGCTGAGGCGCCTTGCCAGAATGCGGCTGCCGCCTAGCAATCTCGCCACCTTCTGAAGTTCATTGTTTTTTGCTGCTGGCGCAGCCTTTTCCAATGCCATCGCGACGGCGAGCCCTCTTCGCGTCATCTGTCACTTTAATATATGACAGATGACGCAAGGCCTTTCAAGCACGACAAGATCGAGAGCAGGGCAATCGCTTCGAGAGAAAAGATAGCCTACTCGGGCCAGCTGGCAGTCCAGCGTGGGCACTGAAGCGATTGCCCTGGAATCGAGCGCGAGCCGAATTTCACCTCGGCATGTGCGCCACGCGCTCCTCCTGAGCACTCTTCGAGAATTCGCGCCGGTACTGCGCCGGCGAGGTTCTGAGGCGCGCTGCGAAATGCTGGCGCAGCGAGGTGGCGCTGCCGAAGCCGGCCTCGAAGGCAACCGTGTCCATCGATTTTTCCGTTGCTTCCAGCAGCCGTTGCGCCAGCTGGACGCGCTGGTCGGTCAGCCAGTCGCCGAAACTGGTGCCGATCGTTTTCTGGAAACGGCGCGTGAACGTCCGGCGGGTGAGGCCGGCGTGACCGGCAACGCTGTCCAGACTGTGCGGCTCACCCAGGGTTTTGCGCACCGCTTCGAGAGCCTGGGTAAAGCGGTCCGCATTGCCGGTCCTGGCGATGGGACGTTCGATGAATTGCGCCTGCCCGCCCTGCCTGTGCGGAGAAAGCACAATCTGCCGGGCAAGGCGAAGTGCCGCCTCCGCGCCGTAACGAGCCCGTACGACGTGCAGGCAGCAGTCGAGCCCGGCGGCGACGCCGGCGGATGTCACGACATCGCCATTGTCGATGTAGAGCACTTCCGGTTCGACGAGAATGTCGGGATAGAGTTCCTGCAGCTGATCCGCGTAGGCCCAGTGCGTCGCCGCTCGCCGCCCCGAAAGCAGTCCGGTCGCCGCAACAGCGAACGTTCCCAAGCACAGTCCGACGATCAGCGCGCCGCGCTCGTGCGCGCCAAGCAACGCGTCGATCAATGCCGCTGGAGGCGAGCTCCCGAGATCTTTCCAGCTTGGCACGATGACGATGTCGGCGTCATCGAGCGCGGAAAGCCCGTGCGGGACGCTGATGGTCAGACCGGCATCGGTGCGGATCGGCCCGTCCTCAATCGCGCAGACCCGGAAGTCGAAGCGCGGCAGGCCGAGCTCCGTGCGATCCGCGCCGAACACGAGACACGGCACGGAGAGATGAAACGGGCTGATGCCATCGAAGGCGATGGCGGCAACGGCAGGATCGGTCATGGGAGCTCCAGCAACGGGTGAGGCCGATTGTCCCAATTCTTTCGAATAATGTCAATCGGGACACTTTTTGCAATCCGGTGCCGAGCTTATCGTCCGCCCATCAATGTCCAACGGGAAAGGAAAACCCCATGTCGCAACCAGCCAAAGGCAAAGCTCCACGCCGCGCCCTCATCGTCATCGATGTTCAAAACGACTATGACGGCGGCAACCTCGCCATCCAGCATCCGCCGTTCCGCGACAGCGTCGTCAATGTGGCGCGAGCGATGGATGCGGCCACCGAGGCAGGCGTCAAGGTGGTGGTCATCAAACAGTTGGCGCCGGAAACCTCACCGGTCTTCGCCAAGGGCAGCCATGGCGCCGAGTTGCACCCGGAAATCGCTAGGCGAAACCGCGACCACTACATCGAAAAGAACTTGCCCAGCGCCTTCACCGGCACGGACCTCGAGGAGTGGCTGCGCGCCAACTCTATCGATACGGTCACAGTCATCGGCTACATGACGCACAATTGCGATCTGTCGACGGTCATCCACGCCGTGCATATGGGCTTCGAGGTGGAGTTCCTGTCGGACGCAACGGGGTCGTTGCCGTACGCCAACAGCGCCGGTTACGCTTCGGGGGAGGAAATCCATCGCGTCGTGACGATCATCCTGCAGTCGCGCTTCGCGGCCGTTCTCAAAACCGCCGAGTGGATCGATTGCCTGAAGACCGGCGTGGTACCCCAGCACGACACACCCTATGCCTCCAACCAGCGCGCGCTGGCGCGAAGCGCGGCGTAGGAGACTGTCGCGAACAGGCAGAAGGACGCCGCAGCGTTGCGGCGCCCTTTGCCGTTCAAGCGTTGATTATCCCTAAAACAGGCCTTCGATCTGGCCCATTTCGTTCAGGAAAATCTTTTCCGAGGATGGCGCTTTGGGCAGGCCGGGCATGGTCATCACCTCGCCGCAGATGATGACGACGAAGCCGGCGCCGGCAGACAGCCTGACCTCGCGCACCGGCACGGTGTGGCCGGTCGGCGCGCCGCGCAGATTCGGATCGGTGGAGAAGGAATATTGCGTCTTGGCCATGCAGACCGGCAAATGACCGTAGCCGGCGTGCTCCCAGGCGTGGAGCTGGTCGCGCACCGATTTGTCGGCGATCGCTTCGGAACCGCGATAGATGCGCTGGACGATGGTGTTGATCTTCTCGAACAGCGGCATGGCGTCGGGATACAGCGGGGCAAATTGCGACGCGCCGGATTCGGCCAACGCCACGACTCTTTTGGCCAGTTCCTCGATACCGGCCGATCCCTGGGCCCAGTGCTTGCACAGGATCGCCTCTTCGCCCATCGAGGCGACGTAGTCCTTCATCGCCTGGATCTCGGCCTCTGTGTCGGAGTAGAAATGGTTGATGGCGACCACAGCCGGCACACCGAACTGGCGGATGTTCTCGATGTGGCGGCCGAGATTCGCACATCCCTTCTTGACCGCCTCGACGTTCTCCTTGCCGAGGTCCTCCTTCTTGACGCCGCCATTCATCTTCATGGCGCGAACCGTGGCGACGATGACCGCCGCGGCGGGCCTCAGGCCGGCCTTGCGGCATTTGATGTCGAAGAACTTTTCGGCACCGAGATCGGCGCCGAAACCGGCTTCGGTGACGACGTAGTCGGCAAGCTTCAGCGCCGTCGTCGTGGCAACGACTGAGTTGCAGCCATGCGCGATGTTGGCGAAGGGGCCGCCATGGACGAAAGCCGGGTTGTTCTCCAGCGTCTGCACGAGATTGGGCTGCATGGCGTCCTTCAAGAGTACGGCCATCGCACCGTCGGCCTTGAGGTCGCGCGCATAGACGGCCGACTTGTCGCGGCGATAGGCGACGATGATGTCGCCGAGGCGCCTTTCCAGGTCCTTCAGGTCGGTCGACAGGCACAGGATGGCCATGACTTCCGAGGCGACTGTGATGTCGAAACCGGCCTCGCGCGGGAAACCGTTGGCGACGCCGCCGAGCGAACAGATGATCTCGCGCAGCGACCGGTCGTTCATGTCCATGACGCGGCGCCAGACGACGCGGCGGGTATCGATGCCGAGCTCGTTGCCCCAGTAGATGTGGTTGTCGATCAGCGCCGACAGCAGATTATGGGCGGTGGTGATGGCGTGGAAATCGCCGGTGAAGTGGAGGTTCATGTCCTCCATCGGCACAACCTGCGCGTAGCCACCGCCGGCGGCACCGCCCTTGACGCCGAAATTCGGTCCGAGTGAAGCCTCACGGATGCAGACGATGGCCTTCTTGCCGATGCGGTTGAGGCCATCGCCCAAGCCCACCGTCGTCGTCGTCTTGCCTTCGCCGGCCGGTGTCGGGTTGATGGCGGTGACGAGGATCAGCTTGCCATCCTTGTTGCCCTTCACCGACTTGATGAACTCGGCCGAGATCTTCGCCTTGTCGTGGCCGTAGGGCAGAAGATGTTCGCTCGGAATGCCGATCTTCTGGCCGATCTCCTGGATCTGCTTCTTCCTGGCGCCGCGCGCGATCTCGATGTCGGACTTCACTTCGGCCATGGACGACTTCCCTCTGAATTGGACGGATTTGACTAGTGTGGTCGCAAGAATAGCCCGGCATTGCAGGCGCGGGCATGTTCTACCCCTGTCGCTGCCGCGGCGTCAACTTTCATGCAACTATGTTTCCTACGAAGAAAATGCCTCTGCGGCCGGCTGCCCTGCCACAGGTTCTTTTCGCGCCGGTTGCCGCGCCGTATAGAAGCCAGAGCAGGCGCGGTTCCGCCGTCTCAAAACAGCCGCGTAATACGCGAAAAGCGACAGAAGCAACGGCGCAAATTCACCAGCGCCGGCTGTGCGGGACGATCCGCTACTGCGTCAGCACGTTGCTGATCTCGACCATGTTCGAGCGCACCCTGAGTATGTAAAAACCCATCGTCGTCAGATGTGTCGGCAACAGCCAGCCGTCCTCGCGGCCATTGGCGATGATGAAGGGCTGGATGCGCAGTGCCGAGACGAACTGCGCGTCCATCGTATCCCACAGGTTCTGCAGGTGCTTTTCCTTGATGACGTCCTCGAAGTCGGCCTGTGCGCCCTTCATCAGCCCGTAATAGGCATAGAGCTGGCCATAGGCGAACCAGAAGCGGTCGTCGGCGCGAGTGTCGAACCAGCCATTATTGTGGTTTTCGGCACGCTCCTTGAGGATCGCCGAGGTCGAACCGATGTCGGACGAGATGCGGTCGATATACTGCTTGAGATTGTCAGCGCGGGCATCGAACGTCGCCTGGCAGGCTGCGAGGCGGGCGTTGAAGGAACGCAGCTTGCGCACCGCGTCGCGATAGTAGCTCGGCGTCGGCGTCTTGGGGCCGAACGGGTTCAAGCCGAAATACCAGGTTTCCTCGTCGAACTGCAGATTGCCGCGGGCATCCTGCAGGTCGGCGTCGATCTGCGAGGTGGTGCGGACGCGGCCGAGATTATCGGCAAGCTCGGTCGCCGTGCGCCGCACCGCCTGGTTGATGCCGCGCTGGAACGAAGCCTTGTTGTCCATGAACGGCGTGTGATCCCAGTCGATGCCGAACAGGCCGAGCTTGTAAAGAATCATCGACGACACCCAGGCATTCTGGTTGACGTTGAAGTCGGTCAGGTCGGCCGCAACCTGGGCAATGGCTGAATTTCCGCAGGTCTTGGCCGTGTCGGTGCCGGCGCCGGCGGAAACCTGTTCACCGGCGGAGCTGTTGCGTTTTTCGAACGTGTATTTGTCGACGTAATTCGGGTCGAAATTGTTCCACCACTGGGTGGCGTAGAAGAAGTTGACATAGAGACCGATCAGCACGAGCACAGCCAGGCCGAGCACCGCCTTCAGGATCCAGCCGCGTTGCGTGTACCAGCGCCCCGCCCACAGGAACGGCCACAGGATCGCGCCGATGAGCAGGCCGATGCCGCGGCCAATCCACTGGAAAATCCGGGTGAAGAAACTCACGATCGGATCAAGCATGGCGATGTCACCCCTCAGTCAGTCAAGCCGTAGAGGCGTGTGCGAAACGCCACCTTGTCCTTCAGATATGTGGTTTTCAGAACGTCCACAACATGCGATCGCCAGGCGTCGCTGAAGCCCTCATAGTCCCTGTAGAAGCCCGGCTTGTTGAAGACGTAACGCGAAACGAAGTCCTGCGGCACGAAGTCCGAGATCAGCTGGTTGGTCAGCCAGGCGTCGGCATGGTCCGGCTTGGCGCGGATGACCAGGAAGCGCTGCTGCGGGAACACGTCCTCGATCTTGAGATGGCCGAGCTGGGCGATCTCGCGTTTGGCGGCGTTGAGGAAGGGAAAATTGCCGTCCCTGGTGATCAGATCGGTATGGCCGTGGATCCAGGTCTGCAGCCAGACCTTGTCGACGTCGGTCAGATTGCGGTCGGGATCGGCGTCGCGGATCAGCGCGCGCACCACCATTTCGGCGCGATGCTCGAGATAACCGGAGGTTTCGATCCATGAGGCGCGCGGCAGCTCGATGCGGCCGGTCGAGGCGAGGAACTTGAACACCTTGTCGGCATCGTGGATCGAAAGGTAACTCACCTGCCACGGCCGCGAGCGGCGGAAACCGGGCGCTGCGGGGTCGCTGATCACCGTCGTCACGTCGGGATCGACGAACACATAGAGCCCGCCGAAATGGCTGGTCCAATAGGCATTGTGACGGAAGATCACCTGGTCCGGCACCAGCGCATTCTCGCGGATGTCGCCGCAGACCTTCGCCAGCTCGACCATGTGGGCCAGCATGGCGTTGTCGCGCCAGGCATCCGGCTCCTGCTTCAGCCGGTCGACCAGCTTGCCGAGCTCGGCGGCCTTGCCGAGCACATCCTCGGCCGACAGCACCTTGAACTCGACCTGGTTGATCGACAGCAGGTCCTCGATGTCGTCGACCTTGGGGACCGAATCCTCGATCTCGCCGTAGATGACGTCCTTGATCGTCAGCGCATCGATGGCGCGCTGGTTCTTGGACATGAACTCGTACATCAGCAGCGAGGTGTTGGAGAACGCCGTGTGCACCACCGGCAGGTCGATCTGCGACGGCGTCAGGATGATGAAGCGGCGGTTGACCTCGTTCGGATCGAGGTAGCTGTAGTCGCCGCATTCCTCGGCGACCTGCGGCGAGAAGCCAGTGCGGTCGATCTCGAAGCTTCTCAACTTGGTCGGCTTCAAGCCGAACGCGACCATCGCCTTGTTGTAGCGCTGGATCAGGTGCGGCTCGTCGATCGTCAGCAGCCGGCCGTAGATCAGCTCGTTGTCGCGCAACAGATCGGGTTTCTTGGCCATTATTCCTTCTCCGCGTTCACGGGGAGACGGTGCCCGAAGGGCGGATGAGGGGCGCGAACGCTCCTTCTCCCCTTGTGGGAGAAGGTGGCCGAGCGAAGCTCGGTCGGATGAGGGGTGTTCCAGCTTGACGAATACCCCTCATCCGTCGCCTTCGACGCCACCTTCTCCCACAAGGGGAGAAGGTGGCGTCGGCGCATCTCACGCATTCCACAGCCCCTTTTTCTTCAACCCCTCGATCTCGCGGACGGCACGCTCCCGCAGACGGGTGTCGCGGATCATCTTGGTCACCGCCGCATCATCGGACTTGTCGGAATAGCGGAATTCGGAATCCGCATAGCGGTTGATCTCCTGCATGACCATGTCCATCGAGAATGGCCCGCGCAGCTCCTCGATCATCGCTTTCTTGTCGTCGTAACCCTTGTGCATGAAGGCTTCCGGCTTTTCGAACCACTCCTCCGGCAATTCGATGTCCATGGCGCGCATCTTGATGGCATCGGTAACGTTCTTGATGGCGCGGCCGGTAAAGCGCGGCTCGGCATCCTTGATCAAGTGCAGATAGGTGCCGATGTCAGCCATCGTCTTCGGCGCGCCATTCTCCTTCATGTAGCGCTCATAGACCTTCATCAGCCCGTCTTCCTGCGGCTTTTCATGCTCCTCGTAGGCTTCCATCACCGCGCGCTGGATTTCCTGGGCAGCGTAGAGCTTGTGCTCGCCGAGCGGGATCTTGTGGTTCTTGCCGGCGAGCAGAACGAAGATGTCGATGTAGTCGTCGCGGCTCTGCGGGCCATCGACCAGCCAGCGCGCGCCGGCGCGCTGGCGCAATGCGTCGTCGACGTTCTCGGGATAGTTGGAAAACATGCCGAACGAGCAGTTGCCGCGCACCACGGTCGCCGCACCTCCAAAGGCGTCCATAAGCACACCGGTGATTTCCTGCTGGCCGGCCGAGGCGCGGTCGTCGGACCGGCGTGCCGCCACCTGGTCGATATCGTCGATGGTGCCGAAGCCGATGACGCGCGGGTTCAGCACATTGTTGATGAACTGTCGGCAGTTCTGGCCCGACTTGCCCTGGTAGGAGGAGATCTGGTCGACGCCGAAATTCTCGTAAGCGAAGGGATAGCCGGCGACCTGGCAATAACCATTGAGAAGACCGGCGATCATCTGGATCAAGGTTGTCTTGCCGGTGCCGGGCGCGCCATCGCCGATAAAGGTGAACAGGAAGCCGCCGAGCTCGACGAACGGGTTCAGCTCGCGCTCGAAGTCGTAGGCCATCAGCATCTTGGCAAGCTTGACTGACTGGTATTTGGCGATGTGGTTGCCGACGACCTCTTCCGGTTTTTTGAAGGTCATCACCAGCGGCTTTGCCCGCTTACCCGGCGCGACGTCGAAGCCGTCAAGGGTAAAATCGTCGACGTCGATGCGGATATGCGCGTTCTCGAACGGACCGATGCCGTCGAAGCGGCCCTTTCGCGCCAACAGCCCGTCGATGGCGACGCGGGCAAAGGCGCGGGCGCGGGTCATCAGGTCGGCATCGTCCTTCGAACCTGCTATCGCCCTGTCGAGCCCGGCCACGATCGACTTCACCGCATCCTGTGGCGTGTCGAACAGAAAGTCCGGCTCGGGCGTGTCGTTCGGCGCCTCGCCGTCGCTGTCGATCAGCTGGAACAAATAGGAGGCAAGGCTGAAGGCGGAGATGTAGGCAGAGGCCGACAGCAGCTTCTTGAAGGTGGCAGCTTCATCGCCTTCGAGCGGCGAGCGGGCGTTTTTCGCCTGCAGACTTTCGAGGTCCGAGCCCTCGGCGAAGACATCCGATATGGCCAGCGCTATCGCTGTGCCGCGCCGGGCGCGAAACAACAGCGTGTGCTGCGGGATGGTCAGCAACTGGTCGTCGGAATGGACGGCGGCGACGGTTTTGGAGAGCTCGACCTCGCGCGTGCGGCGCACCGAGCCGACCGAGACGGTAGAGACGAAGCGGCGGTTGGTGCCGGCAAGCGCGGTGCCGGACTCGCGCGATGGGTCCTCCAGCACGACGATGCGGGTGATGAAACTTTGCGCAGTGGCACGGTGCTTTTCAATTGCCGCTTCCGGGATGGTGGTCAGGCCGGTGTCCATGGAGGATGCTCCGCGATTTGACGGTCAGACGTCGCTGATGACCTGCCCTTTGGACAGGATGTGGACCTTGTAGCCCGAAAAGATCTTCTGCGCCTCGCCGGCGGCATAGAGCGCCTGATAGGCCTCGTGCGGAATCAGCGCATGGTTCTCGTAGTTGGACACGCCTTGCCGCGCGGCCTCGAGATCGTCGGTATTGATGAAGAATTCCTGTGTCGTCTTTTCGCTCGAAAACAGCCCCTTGCGGCCTGGCTTTTCGGCCTTGGAAAAGACCTCCTGGATGGTCCAGGTCAGCAGCCAGGCGTTTTCCGGCTTGCGCACCTTGGCCAGCACTTCGCTCACCGTCGAATTGTTGTCGGTAATCCCTGCAGAATAGAACGGGCCGAGCACGACGCGACGCAGCTGCTTGGGATGCAGCGGCTCGAAATCCTTGTCGAGGTTGACCGCGATGGTCGCCGGCGACAGCGCGTAGGCGGAATTCTTCTCGGTGAAATCGTCGAAACGATGGGCAAGCTCGGGATTGAGCAAGCCGTCGACCGGCAGCGGAATGTCGACCCTCTCATTAAGTTTGCCACCGGAGTCGACAAGCTGCCGGATCATGTCGTCCGAGGAATCCTCAACCGTCACCATATACACAAGCGGCAGGTTGGCGCTGCCGTCGAAGCAGGCCCAGTGAACCAGATAATAGGGCCGCAGCGTCTTCGGATTGACCGACACCTTGACCGTCTGCGCCAGCGTGAACGGGCCGAAGGTGGTCTCGCTCTTGACATCCTCGAGGTAAAGCCGCTCGGCCATCGACTTCTGCAGCGCTTCGGGGAATTCCTTGTGGCGCAGGATGAAGTCGGCCATTTCCTCGCGCAGCTCGCTGGCCGAAGGGATGACGGCGAGACGGCCGTCGGCCTGGAGACGGTCGTTTTCCAGTTCGAGCAGGTTCTGGAAGACCGGAAAACCGCTTTCGGCGCGCGAGATGCGGAACGTCTCGGTGAAGCCCAGCCGGTTGCGCCAGCACGAGAACGACTTGTCGAGCCGCGCAATATATTCGGCGACGACCTTGGCAACGATGCCGTGCCGGTAGAGCGGCGAGCGATCGTCGCGCATGAACACTTCGAGGCCGCCAAGTGCCGCCGCGATCGCCGAGAAATAACGCGCCGCAGCTTCGTTTTCGGGGGTCATGCTGCCAGCCCTTGGGAGCAGTGCACGTGCAGCAATTACGACTGCACGTAATTTGCCGAATTGTGCTTCTTCATCACATCGTCGAAGCGGCGGGCGAAGGCATCGTCGGCGAGCTTCTTGCGGCGCTGGATGTCGGCGGTGGCGACCATGTTTTTCTCGTGCATTTCAAGCAGATCGCCGATGTGCTTTTGCGAGGCGGCACCAATGCCGGCCATGGTCTCTTCGGCGGTGTTGTCGACCTGGCTGCCCAGCGTGTTGATCTTGTGGGCGACATCCTGTTGGGCGGCGGTCTTCAGCGAATCTTCCAGCGCCTTGTACAGCACGATGCGCTGCTCGGTATCGATGGTCAGCTTGTTGATCAGCGTCGATTGCGCCGCGATCTGGTTGTTGAGCGAATCAACGAAGGTCTGGAACATCGAGGTGTAGCGCTCCAGCGTCTGGCTTTCGGCCAGCAATTCCTGCTCCTTGGCCTGCTTTTCGTTGTATTCCGTGGCCAGTTTCGAGCGTTCGCCTTCAAGCTGCGTGCGCTCCTTCTGGCTGGTCGAGGCGGCGATCTTGTTCTCGATGTCGAGCAGCATCGGGTTGAGTTCTTCGATGCGTTTCTGCACGGTCTCGAGATTGGACATGGTGGTCTTGCGGCGCTCGATCACCTGCGACAGGCTGGCCTCGGAGGTCTTGTAGCGCGTGTCGAGAACCTGCTTCTGCGCCTTGAGGATGCCGACGATGGTGTCGGATTTCGCCAGCAGCTCCTGCAGATTGCCGGCCAGCGACATGTTGCGGACGCGGTCGGTGCGCAGGCGCTGCTTGCGCTGGCTGGAGAAGACACCGACGAAATTTTCCCAGCCGGTGTAGTTCTTCATGCTCTCGAATTCGGCGCCGAAGACGTTGGTGGCGTCCTCGAGGCCGATAATCAGGTCGGCGATATTGCCTTCCATCACCTTCTGCTGCTTCAGCACGTCCTCGATGCGGGCATTCTCGATGTCGAAATTGGCGTCGCCGATCTTCTTGTCGGCGGTGGCGAGCGTCTCGAGCACAGTACCGGACTGCTCGATCTTGGTGCGCATGTCCTCAACGACCTGCTTGGTCTTGGCAATCTCGGCGTCGAAATTCTGCAATGTCGCCATTGGGGCCTCCCGCTTCGGCATCGGTTTCGTTTCGCAAACCGCCGCGAATATATGTGCCGGGTTTGGCGAATGAAAGACGGAAGACATGGGATTACAGGAAAACAAAAGAATTTCAGGAGGCCGACCGCAGGATAGTCAGGCAATGATTACGGTGTAACTGCCGTCCGGTCAGACACCGCTTCAACCGCGGCTGGACTTTAGGTCGGGGAGCGACGCTCAGGGCTTGGGATCGGCCTTGAGGTAGGCGATGACATTGGCGATGTCGTCGTCGCTGGTCAGGCCGGAGAAGGCCATTTTGTTGCCAGGGACCTTCTGCCGCGGCGCGCGCAGGTATTCGGCGAGGATTGCTTCGTCCCAGACCAGGCCGGCGGCGCCGGCGTCCTTCATCCCCTGCGAGTAGCGGCTGAGATAACTGTCCGCGGTGCCGGCGGTGCGGCCGACGACACCCAGCAGATGCGGGCCGACCTTGTCGCGGTCGCTCGTTGCCTCATGACAGGCCACGCATCTGTTGAAGACTTTCTTGCCGAGAGCGGCATCGCCGTCGGCATGCGCGGCAAGAGCGCCGGCGATGAGGAAAGCAGTTGCAGATGAGATGGCTCGAAGCATGGGAACTCCCCGACGGCTCTGGCTGAGAGGTTCTGAAATAGCAAGCAGGCCTTAAACAAGCGCCGCACGATGGCGCGATTGGCGAACGAATGTCGGCCGGGAGGTCGGATGAAAGCAATAGCGCTGGTCAGGTTCTGGTGAAGCCGATGAAATCGTCGGGCACGGCGCGGCCCATTTCCTCTTCCCAATGGCGGCGGCAGAGCGAGACATAGACATCCTTGCCGATCGCCACCTGTTCGCCCTGTTTCGCCACCTTGCCGTCGGCGCCGAGGCGCACCACCATCGTCGCCTTGCGGCCGCAACGGCAGATGGTGCGCACCTCGCGCAGGTCGTCGGCGATTGCCAGCAGGGTGCGCGATCCGGAAAACAGCTTGCCCTGGAAATCGGTGCGCAGGCCGTAGCACATGACCGGGATGTTCAGCCGGTCGGCGATGCGGGCGAGTTGCCAGACTTGCTCCTCTTCGAGGAACTGCGCCTCATCGATGAAGACGCAATGGACCGTGGCGTGGTCGTGATGCTCGGCGACCCGGGCGAACAGGTCGTCGCCGTCGCGGAACATCTCGGCTTCCGTCTCCAGGCCGATGCGCGACGAGATCAGCCCGGTATCGCCCTTGCGGTAGTGGCCGGCGATGAACAGCATCGTCGTCATGCCGCGCTCGCGGTAATTGTACGAGGCCTGCAACAGCATCGTCGTCTTGCCGGCATTCATCGTCGCATAATGGAAGTACAGCTTGGCCATGCCGTCCTTTTAAGCCGAGTTGCAACAAAGCGGGGAGGGGGAGCGCCTACATTCCACCGGGAAAAGACGACTTCCATCCGGAAAGCGGCGGGCGTGTCGCTGATCGGCCAGCCTGCGCCGTTGTTCGTGATTGCCTTAGTGCTTGAAACCGCAGCAGAATGATGTTTGGCTGACGGAACAAAGGCGGAGATAAAACCGTCGCGTCGCTTCACCGAGAACTGAAATGGGAGAATTTTCATGTCGCGTATGAGTTCATTCGTCGCCGGCCTCGGCCTGGCGGCTTTTCTATCCACGACTGGGGCCTTCGCCGGCGATCCGGAAAGCTGCAAGACGGTGCGGCTGTCCGATGTCGGCTGGACCGACATCCAGGCGACCACCGGCGTCGCTTCGGTGCTGCTCACGGCGCTCGGCTACGAGCCGCAGGTGATCCAGCTTTCGGTGCCGGTGACCTATGCGTCGCTGAAGAACAAAGACCTCGACGTGTTCCTCGGAAACTGGATGCCGTCGATGACCAACGACATCAAGGACTATGCCGCCGAAGGCTCGGTCGAGACCGTCAGCGAAAATCTCAGCGGTGCCGGCTACGGCATCGTCGTTCCGACCTATGTCGCCGATGCCGGTGTCAAGACGCTGACCGATCTCGGCAAGTTCAAGGACAAGTTCGACGGCAAGATCTACGGCATCGAGGCCGGCAATGACGGCAACCGCATCATCCTCGACATGATCAAGGATCCGAAGACCAATCTTGAAGGCTTCGAACTGGTCGAATCTTCCGAGGCCGGCATGCTCACCCAGGCCGAGCAGTCGATGAAGAACAATGAATGGATCGCCTTCCTCGGCTGGACGCCGCATCCGGTGATGGGCGCCATGAAGATCACCTATCTCGAGGGGATGGGAGATAGCGGCTTTGGTGCTGCCACCGTGCATACCAACGTACGCAAGGGCTACATGAGCGAATGCCCGAACGCCGGCAAGTTCATCGCCAATCTGAAGTTCAACCTCGACATGGAAGGCGAGATGATGGACGCGATCCTGAAGGGCGGCGATGCCAATACGGTCGCGACCGACTGGCTGAAGAAGCACCCGGACGCGGTCGCTCCCTGGATCGCCGGCGTCACCACCTTCGACGGCGGCGATGCGGCGGCTGCGGTGAAAACGGCGCTCGGAAGCTGACCCGACCATCTGGCATGACGAGACAAAGGGCAGCCACGGTAGAAATGGCTGCCCTTTTTCATATCCTGTGACAAGATGACCGTCCGGCGAAGGACGGCGCCGGCAGAAGAGGGGCTAGATGGATCCGATCTCCAAATTCCTGGTCAGTTACAAGATTCCCATCGGGGCATGGGGGAAGGCGTTTTTCGGCTTTCTCACCGACAATTTCGACACCATCTTCAGGGCCTTTTCCAACAGCCTCAACTTCCTGCTCGACGGCATCGTCGACGTGCTGCTGTTGCTGCCGCCGGTTCTGCTGATCGCGCTGATCGCTCTGCTCGCCTATTTCCTGCAGCGCTCGAAAGGCCTGGCTTTGGCGGTATTCATCGGATTGCTGTTCATCCTCAACCAGAACCTGTGGAAGCAGACGGTGGAGACGCTGGTGCTGGTGGTCGCCGCCGCCGCCGTGTCGATGGCCATCGGCGTGCCGCTCGGCATCTGGGCCGCGCACAAGCCGAAGGTGTATCGCGTCATGCTGCCGGTGCTCGACCTGATGCAGACATTGCCGACCTTCGTCTACCTGATCCCGGTGCTGACCCTGTTCGGCCTCGGCAACGCGCCCGGCCTGATCGTCACCATCATCTTCGTCATCCCGACCTCGGTTCGGCTCACCCATCTCGGCGTCACCTCGGTGCCGAAATCGATCGTCGAGGCGGGCGAGGCATTCGGCGCCACCAAGCGCCAGCTGCTGTGGAAGGTCGAGCTGCCTTCAGCGCTGCCGACCATCATGGCTGGGCTGACCCAGTCGATCATGCTGTCGCTGTCGATGGTGGTGTTCGCCGCCCTGATCGGCGCCGGCGGCCTCGGTACGGAAATCAACCGGGCGCTCGGTTCGCGCAGGATTGACCTCGGGCTTGAGGCAGGGCTCGCCATCGTCGTGCTCGCCATCGTGCTCGACCGGATGACGCGCATCGGCGTGGGAGGCAAGAAATGACCGTCGCCGTCGATTTCAGGAATGTCGACATCGTCTTCGGCGCCGACCAGGCAGGCTCGCTGGCGCTGATCGACAGTGGTGCCACCCGAGCCGAGATCCTCGAAAAAACCGGCAACGTACTGGGCTGCGCCGGCGCCAGCCTCACCGTGAACGAGGGCGAGATCTCGGTGCTGATGGGGCTTTCCGGCTCCGGCAAATCGACGCTGCTCAGAGCCGTCAACCGGCTGAACGTCGTCTCGCGCGGCCAGGTGCTGGTCAAGGATGGCGACGGCACGGTCGACGTCGTCACCTGCGACGAGGCGACGCTTCGGCGGCTGCGGCAGAAACAGGTGGCGATGGTGTTCCAGCAGTTCGGCCTGCTGCCGTGGCGCACGGTGGAGGAGAATGTCGGCCTTGGCCTCGAGCTCGCCGGCGTACCCGAAGCCGAGCGCAAGGAGCGGGTGAACAGGCAACTGAAGCTGGTTCATCTCGACCAGTGGTCGAAGAAATATGCGCATGAGCTGTCCGGCGGCATGCAGCAGCGCGTCGGCCTGGCGCGCGCCTTTGCCACCGAGGCGCCGATCCTGCTCATGGACGAGCCGTTCTCGGCGCTCGATCCGCTGATCCGGACCAAGCTGCAGGACGAGTTGCTGCAGCTCCAGGCCGAGCTGAAGAAGACCATCATCTTCGTCAGCCACGACCTCGAGGAGGCGCTGAAGATCGGCACCCATATCACCATCATGGAAGGCGGGCGCATCGTGCAAACAGGCGCGCCGGAAGACATCGTGCTGCGGCCCGCCAACGACTATGTCCGCGACTTCATCGCCAATGTGAACCCGCTCTCGGTGCTGACCGCGTGGAACGTCATGCGCGACCGACGCGACCTCGAACATGGCGAGAACGGCTGGGTGTGGCTCGACCGGCGCAGGACGACGCGTTTCAAGATCGACGAGCATGGGCTGGTGGCGGCGGCCGAGCGCGACGGCAAGCCGGCGGTCTGGGTGTCCTGCGCCGATGTCGAAGCCCAGCCGGAGGAGACGGCTCAGGTATTCTGGGCCAATCCCGGCACCTCGCTGAAGACCGTGATGCTGGCCATGCATCGCTCGCAGACCGCACCCGTCGCGCTATTCGACGAGCAGTCGCGCTTCGTCGGCGCCATCGGCGTCAGGGATGTGTTGAGCGCGGTGCTGCGAAGATAGTTTTTCTCCTTGGGGAGAGAACCAAGACCAAACGCCGAGTTCTGTCGCGCCCCCCTCTGTCCTGTCGGACATCTCTCCCACTTGGGGGGAGATCGGCGGCTTCGCGGACGGCTCTCACATTCCAACGTTTGTAATTGGCGAAATCGGCGATGACGGCCAATCTCCCCACCTGTGGAGGAGGTGTCCAGCAGAACAGAGGGGGCGCGAAGGAACGCCGGCTTAGCCCGATACGCAAGCTAAACCGCCAGCGGCAGGCGCAGCTCCGTCATCAGGCCGCCATCGGGATGGTTGGACAGGCTGACTTCGCCGCCGGCGCTACGGGCGATGTTGCGGGCGATGGTCAAGCCGAGGCCGAGGCCGCCGGTCTGACGGCTGCGCGACTGTTCCAGGCGCACGAACGAGCCGAACACGGCGTCGAGCTCGGCTTGCGGGATGCCCGGACCCTCGTCATGGATCGCCAGCGTGATTGTCTTGCCTGATTGACGCAGGCTGAGATGCGCCCTCTTGCCATAGGTCACCGCGTTCTGGACGAGGTTGGTGACACAGCGCCGTAGCGCGACCGGCTGCGCGACGCAGATCAGGCCGCGCGAGCGCGCGTCCTCATTGTCGAAGGAGACCTCGTCGAAGCCGTCGGCAATCGATTCTACCAGCGACCAGAAATCGATCCTCTCGCTCTTCTCCTCGGTCACCTCGAAAGTGGCGAAGTCGATGACCGAGCTGGCAATGCCTTCGATGTCGGCGAGGTCGTGCGCCAGTGCGGCGCGCACGGACGAATTCCTCAGCAGTTCGAGGCGCAGCCGCATCCTGGTCAACGGCGTGCGCAGGTCGTGCGCCAGTGCGGCGGCAAGATGCTCGCGGTCCTCGACGTAGGCGCGCAGTCTTGCCTGCATGGCATTGACCGCCTTTGCCGCGGTACGCACCTCGCGGCTGCCGCTCTCGGCGATCGGCGGGCTCTTCAGGTCCTCGCCGATCCGCTTCACCGCGGTCTCCATCATCCGGTAGGGCGCCGTCAGCCGGCGCAGCGACCAGATCGAGGAAGCCACCACCAGCCCGGCGATCAAGGCATAGAGTGGCAGGCTATCGAAGCTCAATATCGGCCCGGCCGGCGTGTTCGGCTCGGTGAAGTTCAGCCATTGGCCGTCGGCAAAGCGAAGCGAAGCGGTCAGCTTGTCGCTCTGGGCGAAATCGGCCGCCAGCACCAGCAGGTCGCGCTCGACCTGGCCAATATCGGGACCGGCGACCGTCCCGCCGGGAGCGTCGGCTTCGTGCGTTGCCGGGTCGCGGCGGACCCGCGCGTCGGTGATGCCGAACTTCGATAGCCGGCCGACCAATATGTCCTCCAATTCGGCCAGCTCGTCGTCGCCGGCTATCGAGGAAGTAACGGCGGGCGTGTTGGAAACGGTGAGCGCATAAGTGGCGTTGAACAGGCCGGACGCCGTCGCCTTGCGCTGTTCGGGGGTGGCGTCATGCATCAGCTGTACCAGCGAGAAGGCGCGGTCGTTCAGCCGGTAGAGATCGACGACGTCATTGGCGGCGGCACGGTCGCGCGAAACGATGTAGAGGGTCGCGATCTGGCTGATCAGCAGGCCGGCTATGACGATGAGCAGCACCCAGACCGGCAGTGTTTGCGGCAGAATACGTCTCATTCGGCGGTCGTCTCAGGCAGGAACTGGTAGCCGCCGCTGCGCACAGTCAAGATCAGCTTCGGCGTTTTCGGGTCATCCTCCATCTTGCGCCGCAGCCGGCTGACCAGAATGTCGACGCTGCGGTCGAAACTGTAGCCGCTGTCGCCGCCGGACAGCTCGATCAGCTGCTCGCGGCTCAGTACGCGTTGCGCGCTCTTGACGAACGTCTGCAGTAGATTGAATTCGGCCATCGTCAGCTCGATCCTGACGTCGCCGGGCGCCATCAGCCGGCGGCGCGAACAGTCCATCGTCCAGCCGGCGAAATGGTAGATCTGCCGCGAGGCCGCGCGTCGCGGTTCGGCGGCGCCATTGCGTCTCAAGACGGCACGAATGCGTGCGAGCAGCTCGCGCGGATCGAAGGGTTTCGGCACGTAGTCGTCGGCACCCATCTCCAGCCCAACCACGCGGTCGGTAGTTTCGGTAACCGCGGTCAGCATGATGATCGGCGTCGAATAATTGGCGCGCAACTCGCGGCAGAGCTCCAGCCCGCTCTTGCCGGGCAGCATGACGTCCAGGACGATCAGGTCGACCTGGGCGCGGCGTAGGATGGTCTCCATCTCGGTGCCGTCGGCGGCGACCGATGTATGCAGCCCTCGCTTCTGGAAAAATTCCTGAAGCAGGTCGCGAATGCCCTTGTCGTCGTCGACGATCAGTATGTGGGGGTCGGATTTCACAGGGAACCTGTCATTTGTGGATCGCCCAAGCGCTGCTTCGGCTGTCAGCCAGACGATAGAATTCAGGCCATAAGTTGGCCAGTGGAGATCGGCGGCCCGATCCGGGCTGCCCAGAAACAATCCAGAAACAAAATTCTACAATCCGGAAAAACTGCCGAAAAAAATCAAAGGCATAAGTGGTGCCGTGGCGGTCAGGTCATCGGCTGCGACACGCGTTACGGGATTACGGACAGACCAATGCAAAGGTTCTCGATCAGTCTGATGGGTGCGTTGCTTTCCATTTCGCTCGTCACGGTCGCGGTCGAACATGCCGATGCAAAACTGGCCGATGCGAAGGTGGCCAATGCAAAGGCGGCCGATGCAAAGGTGGCGACCACCCGCAGCGAGCGTTGCATCGATCTGAACCGCCAGTTTGACGAAGCCCTCGAAACCCATGCCGCGGCAACGCAGGTCACCGCGGCGAAAGCACTTCAAAGAAAGGGAAACCGGTTCTGCGCCAACAAGAAACAGGCACAGGGAATCCGGATGCTCGCGAACGCTTTGAAGCTGCTTGGAGTGACACCGATCGATCCCGTTCAGTGACACTCAATCCGATCTGCACAAAAAGGAAGTGAAGCCATGAAAAAGTCCCTCCTCTCCGCCCTCGGTCTCGCCATCGCGCTGGCCGTCTCGATGCCGGTTCTCGGCGCCAGCAGCGCCAATGCCGCGACCACCACCCCGGCTGCGACGACAACGACGACCGCTGCGCCGGCCAAGGCCGTGAAGAAGGTCGCTGCCAAGAAGACCGTCAAGAAGCACAAGAAGCACGCGGTCAAGGCAGCTCCGAAGGCCTGATCAAGCGACATCTTTCTACCCTATGAGAAGACCGCTCCAGTTGCGATTTGCCTGGAGCGGTCGTCTTTTTTGTTGCGTGCATACAATAGGGCCAGTCCCGGCCCACACCGCCCAGGTGAACGCCAGCCGGCAGTTCCCACATAGGCACGGATTTGTGAACTGCGCTCGCCGGCAAGCCGATCGCGCGCGGTTGAATGGACGACCGCTTTTGCCCATGTCAAAATGACCGCAAAGCTGTCGTACGCAATTGCCGGTCCAATGCCTGAAATCACGACAAAACCCCGTACCAGCACGAAGCCGAAGGTCGAACGGCCGAAGCTCTACAAGGTCATCCTGGTCAACGACGATTTCACGCCGCGCGAGTTCGTCGTGACGGTGCTGAAGTCCGAGTTCAAGCTCAGCGAAGACCAGGCGCATAGGATAATGATCACCGCGCACCGGCGCGGCGTCTGCGTTGTCGCCGTCTTCACCAGGGATGTCGCCGAGACCAAGGCGGCGCGGGCAACCGATGCCGGCAAGGCCAAGGGCTACCCGCTGATGTTCACGACGGAGCCGGAGGAGTAGGGCGGTTCGCTTTCTTCCTTCTCCCCTTGTGGGAGAAGGTGGCCGCGCGAAGCGCGGTCGGATGAGGGGTGTTCCAGCTTGGCAACGACGGCACTCCGTCCAACACCCCTCAACCGTCTTGGCGCTGCGCGCCAATCAACCTTCTCCCACAAGGGGAGAAGGATAAACCGCGTTACCGCCCTTCGCGGTACCACATCGAGCCCATCGCCAGAAGCAGCAGGCCGAGGCCGAGGAAGCCACCGAACAGCGGCACGCGCGAGACGGCCTTGAGTACGCTGTCGTCGGTGGTGCGCAGGCCGATCCAATCATCGCCGGAGGCAGCGCCCGAGGAACGGACCGGGACTACGGATGGCAGCGTGACGGTGCTGGTGAGAGTGCCAAGTGCTGAGGCCGGCGCCAGCCGGCGAACGCTGCCGCCGGTTGCCTCAGCCGGTGGTTTCAGCCGGTTCTCGGTGGAGACGACGTCGGTGAATTCCGGGGCGTTGACCGGCCCGACATGGGCCAATGCCGTCAGGTCGCCATTGCCGACCTGATAGAGACCGATTTCGTTGGTCTCGACGCTGCCGAGGAAGACGCCTGGTTCGGATTTCTCGAGCCTGACGATCAGTGCCTTGCCGGACGGCGTGATGACTTGCGCCGGGCCGGGGTCGTCGCTCATCGTCTGGCGGCGGATTTCAAGCACCATGCCGCGGCCGTCGGCGGTCAGCCGCTCTTCCTCGAGTTCGGGCTCCTTCATCAGCCAGTGGGCGATGCGCCGGTAGAGCTGGACATGGGGGCCGCCGCCCTCGAAGCCGCGCGCCCACAGCCAGCCTTGGTCGGACAGAAGCATGCCGACGCGGCCTTCGCCCTTGCGATCGAGCAGCAGCAGCGGCCGGTTGTCGGCGCCCTTCATCACCACCTCGCCCTCGGGGTTCTCGACGCCGATGGTGCGGAACCAGCGGCTCCAGTGCGGCGGCTCGGTCGCGGCGCCGTCGAGCCCGCGCGTTACCGGATGACGCTGGCCGGTATCGGTGAGGCGCGGATAGAAGGCCTTGTCGATGACCTCGCCGGTCGGCATTGCCGGCAGCGCCGACATCAGCGGCGTGCGGGCGATCGAGCTTTCGCCGGCATATTCGGGGCCTGCCGCGATCAGCAGCGCGCCGCCCTTTTCGACATATTCGGAGATATAGTCGTAATAGAGGATCGGCAGTACGTCGCGGTGCTGATAGCGGTCGAAGATGATCAGGTCGAAATCCTTGATCTTCTCGACGAACAACTCGCGCGTCGGGAAGGCGATCAGCGACAATTCGTTTATCGGCGTGCCGTCCTGCTTTTCCGGCGGGCGCAGGATAGTGAAGTGCACGAGGTCCACCGAAGCGTCGGATTTCAGCAAATTGCGCCAGGTGCGCTCGCCCGCATGCGGTTCGCCGGAAACGAGCAATACGCGCAGATTTTCGCGAATGCCGTCGATCAGCGCGATGGCGCGGTTGTTGGTGTCGGTGAGTTCGCCCGGCTCGTGGTTGATGGCGAGTTCGACAATGTTGCGCCCGGCGCTGGGAATGGTCACCTGCAGCGGCATCGCCTGGCCGATGTTGGCGTGCTCGACCGATACCTGCTCGCCATTGACCGATACGCGGACATCGACCGGGCCGGTTTCGTTGTTGGTGGCGATGACGCGATAGGTCATGTCGAGCGGCTTGCCGACGAGGCCGAAGCGCGGCGCATTCTCGAAGCGAATGCGACGGTCCTTTTCATGCTCGTTGCCGGTAATCAGCGCGTGCAGCGGGGCATTGAAATCGGGTGCGCCGGACGGCGCGTCATGCACCTCGCCATCGGTGATCATGATGGCGCCGCCGATGCGCGATGGCGGCACGTCGCGGAAAGCATTTTCGAGCGAGGAAAACAACCGCGTCTCGGTGCGCTCGTCAGCGGCTTCGGACTTGCCGGCTTCGACGACACGGACGTCGAACTGCTTGAAGCGGCCGAGACGCTGCTGAAGCCCGGCCAACGCCGCGTCAGTCTGCTTGGTGCGGTCGCCGATATCCTGGCTCTGGCTGCGATCGACGACGACGGCGACGATGCTTTTCAGCGGCTCGCGCTCTTCGTCGAGGAACACCGGATTGAGCAGCGCCGCAGCCAGCGCAATCAGGGCTGCCAGGCGGAAGACCGCGCCGCGCTGGCGAAACCAAAGGCCGGCGAGGGACAGCAGCAGCAGCGGCACCAGAACCACGGCGAGCAGCGGCCAGGTGATGAGCGGTTCGAAGGCGAGCGACCAGTTCATGGTCTATTGCCCCAGCCGTTCGAGCAGCACCGGGACGTGCACCTGATCGGATTTGTAGTTGCCGGTCAGCATGTACATCATAATGTTGACGCCGGCACGCAGCGCATAGATGCGCTGCATCGGATCCGAAGGCACCGTCGGCAATAGCGGGTCGCCATTCTCGTCGACGGCCCAAGCGCCGGCGAAATCATTGGCGGTGATCATGATCGGAGAAACGCCGTCGCCGGTGCGCACCGGGCGGTTCTCGGTGTTGCTGGCTTCGAGCGATGCCTCGACCCAAAGCGGGCTGCCGGCAAAACGGCCAGGAAACTCCGGAAGGATATAGAAGGATTTGGTCAGCACGTGGTCCGACGGCACCGGCTCCAGCGGTGGCACGTTGAGGTTGCCGAGGATGTCGCGCAGCCGCTCCGTCGCCGGGCTGGTCGAATCCGCACCAATGCCATTGGCGAACTGGTCGCGGGTGTCGAACAAGACCGTTCCGCCCTGCTGCATGTAGGCGTCGATGCGGGCGATGGCGGCCTCGCTGGGCATCGGGGCCGAGGGATCGATCGGCCAGTAGATCAGCGGATAGAAGGAAAGTTCGTCCTTCGAGATGTCGACGCCGGCCGGTGCTCCGGGTTCGAGCGCGGTTTTTTCGATAAGAAAGCGGGTCAGGCCTTCGAGCCCGGCGCGGCTGATCGAATCGACACCCGGCTCGCCGGTCAGCACATAGGCGATCCGGGTCTTTGAAATGTCCCCGATCGCCTCCGTATCTCCCGGTTTGGCGTCGTCGGCGCGCGCGACGTCCGCGTGGCCAATCAAAGCGCCGAGCGCAATCAGCAGGACGGCTGCCGTGGCCGCAGCGCCGGCACGGCGCGGCCGGCGCGACAACAGGCCGCCCATCCAGAATACGGCAAGCGTGTCGAGCACCATCAGCACCAGAGCGGCCGTGACAAGCGGACCTTTGAGGTTGTGCTGCTCGTCGAAGGCATACTGGATGGTGGTGACCGGTACCGTGATTTCAGGCCGGGTCAGCGGCGTGAATGCGCTGTCGCCACCGAGCAGATTGTGAGCGAACACTCCCGTCTCCGAGCCGTAGAGGCCGGGCGGGTTTTCCAGCGTCACCGGCAGCGGGCCGGCGCCGGGCACCAGCGGCCTGGCATCCGGCGTCGGCGGCACCAGCGTGCCGTCGGCAGCGATCATGCGATAGGGTGCCAGCGACGTGGCGGCTGCCTCGGCACTGGCGACCGCCGAGCCCTGGTTGCGCGACAATTGCACGATGCGCCGCAGCATCTCGACGAAGCTGCCGGAGATCGGCAGGTTGGACCACGTCGCCTCGGGGGTGACGTGGAACAGTACGAGGGTGCCCTTGTCCTTCTTCATCCCGGTCACCAGCGGCGTACCGTCGGCAAGCGTGGCCCAGGTGCGCTCGACAATGTCGGGCGTCGGCTCGGCCAGCACCTGCCTGGTAACGGTGACCTCGGTCGGCGGCGCGAGGTCGGCGAAGGGACCGGTTTTCGGGAATTCGGTGACCGGCTGCGGCGCCGTCCATGACAGCGCGCCGCCAAGCGATCGCTCGCCGGTGCGCAGCCGGACCGGCAGCAGATCGTCGTCATTGCCGGCAGCGGCCAGCCGCGAACCGGCAAAACGCACCAGCGTGCCGCCCTTGTCGACCCAGTCGACCAGCCTCTGCCGCGCCTGTTCCGGAATGGTGCCGACATCAGCCATGACGATCATCGCCGGTTTCTGGTCGAGCAGTTGCGGGATGGCGTCGGCGAGATCGACGCTCGACGGCTCGACGAGATCGGCGAAGGGCTGCAGGGCGCGGCGAATGTAGTAGAGCGGCGACAGCAGCGGTTGCGCCTGATCAGCCTCGGACTGCGACAGCAGCCCGACGCGGCGGCGTTTTGAGCTCTCATCGAGCACGCGGACGGCACCGGCCTGGCGCTCGCCATCGAGCGCGATGTAGGCGAAGTCGTTGCGCAGTTCGAACGGCACCGCCATCGTGCCGGTTGCGGTGGTTCCGCCCGGGGCAAAGGTCAGCGTCGCGTCGGCAATGCGGCGCCCCTTGTCGTCGAACGCGCCGGCCGTCACCTGAGCAGGTGCCGGATCGCCCGGTGCGCGGATGGCGGTCAGGGCGAAGCCGTCGACCTGGTTGTCGGCGCCGGTCAGGCCGGTCAGCGACAACCGGTCGGAGACGGCCCAGACGACACGTGCCGCGTTCTTTGACAACAACGTGTTGAAGGCGGCTTCGTCGCCTTGCGCCGCCAAGCCATCGGCGAGCACTGCGACGCTTGCGCCCGGCAGCGACTCCAGGGCTGACGCGACGCGGGCGTAGACGGCGGGGCGGTCGGTCGGGATCGGCCGCGGCTTTGCCGCGCGCAGCCGGTCGAGCGCGGCAGCGGCATCGAAGGGACCGATCTCGGCATTCGGCTTCTCGGCGGTGAAAGCGATGAGCACCGGCACGCCGTTCGAATTGGCATCGGCGATCAGCCGCTCGGCGGTGGCGACCCGCTTGCCCCAGTCGGCGGCACTTGCCCAGTCATTGTCGATCACCAGCGCCAGGGCAGCGCCCTCGGCCGGCAGCTTTTCGCGCGGATTGAAGACCGGTTCGGCAAGTGCTGCCACGACAAGCGCGGCCATCAGCAGCCTAAGCAGCGTCAGCCACCAAGGGCTTTGCTGCGGCGTGTCTTCGCGCCTCAGCACGCGGGCGAGAATCCTGAGCGGCGGAAACACCTCGGTTTGCGGCCTTGGCGGGGTCAGCCGCAGAAGCCACCAGATCACCGGCAGCGCCAGCAGGCCCCACAGCACCATCGGCGCCCCGAAGGAGAGCGGCAGCCAACTCATGCGCGGGCCCTCCCGGCAAAGCTGCCTTCGCCGGTCATCGCCATGTGGATGCGCACCAGCGCCTCGGAGGCAAGACGGTCGGTATGATTGACGGTAAAGCTCCAGCCAAGCCGTTTGCACCACGCGGCCAATTCCTGGCGGCGGGCGGCATAAAGCAGGCGATATTCCTCGCCCAGCATTTCGGCGCGGCCGGCGGTCAGCTTGTCGCCGGTCTCAGGATCGGTGAATTCGGTGCGCCCGGCATAGGGGAAGCTTTCCTCGGCCGGATCGGCGACCTCGACCAGATGGGCGCGCACGCCGTGGCGGGCGAGCACGTCCAGCCACGCCATGGTGTCCTCGACCGGGTCGAGGAAATCGCTGACGAGGACGATGTCGCAGAACCGGCGAATGCCGGATAGGTCGGGCTTTGCCGGCAGGTCGCCGGCGTGCATCAGTTGCGCCGCGATGCGCTCGGCGCCATTGCGGGCGGTGAACGGGTCGGTCAGGCCCGGCCAGGCAATGCGCTCGCCGCTGCGCGACAAAAGCTCGGCCATGGCCAGCGCCAGCACCAGGGCGCGCGATTCCTTGGGAACGCTGGCTCCGGTCGATTTGTAGAGCATGGAAGGCGAGGGATCGGCCCAAAGCCACACCGTGTGGGCGGCCTCCCATTCACGGTCGCGGACATAGGTGTGGTCGTCGCGGGCGGAACGGCGCCAGTCAATGCGCGAGGAATCGCCTTCGACATAGGGCCGGAACTGCCAGAAATTCTCGCCGATACCGCGCTTGCGGCGGCCATGCCAGCCGGCAATTACCGTATTGACGATGCGGCGCGCCTCGACCAGCAGGTCCGGCACCAACGAAGCCCGCAACCGGCCTCTGGCGAGCGCATCGCGCGTCGCTGCCGGTGCCTGCGCTTCACCGATGCGCGCCATCAAATCCCTTTCGCGAGCTTCGCCACAACATCGCGAACCGTGGTGCCCTCGGCGCGGGCGGCGAAGGTAAGCGCCATGCGGTGCTGCAGCACCGGCTCGGCGAGCGCGCGGACGTCGTCGACCGACGGCGCCAGCCGGCCGTCATAGAGGGCGCGGGCGCGGGTGCACAGCGTCAGCGCCTGGCTGGCGCGCGGGCCTGGGCCCCAGGCGACGTGCTTGTCGGTATCGGCGTTGCCCTGGCCGGGGCGCGCTGAGCGCACCAGCTTGAGGATCGCCTCGACGACGCTTTCCGGCACCGGCATACGGCGGATGAGCGTCTGGATGTCCTTCAGCCGCGCCGGCTGCAGCACGTTTTCAGCCTTGGCATCCTCGATACCGGTGGTTTCCAGCAGGATGCGGCGCTCCGCCTCGATCTCGGGGTAGAGGATATCGACCTGCATCAGGAAGCGGTCGAGCTGCGCTTCCGGCAGCGGATAGGTGCCTTCCTGCTCCAGCGGGTTCTGCGTCGCCAGAACGTGGAACGGTGACGGCAGATCATGGCGCACGCCGGCAATGGTGACGTGGTATTCCTGCATCGACTGCAGCAGCGCCGACTGGGTGCGTGGCGAGGCGCGGTTGATCTCGTCGGCCATCAGCAGTTGCGCAAAGATCGGCCCGGAAATGAAGCGGAAGGAGCGCTTGCCGAATTCATCCTGCTCCATCACTTCGGAGCCGAGAATGTCGGATGGCATCAGGTCGGGCGTGAACTGGATGCGGCGCGAATCGAGGCCGAGCACGATGCCCAGCGTTTCGACCAGCTTGGTCTTGGCGAGGCCGGGCACGCCGACCAGCAGTGCATGGCCGCCGGCCAGCAATGCGACGAGCGTGCGCTCGACGACGCTTTCCTGGCCGAAAATGACCCGGCCGACGCCGTCACGGACCCTCGAAATGTCGGCCAGCGCTTTCTCGGCCTGCGCCACCATGTCCTTTTCGCTGATTGGGCTTTCCTTGATCATAACGCTCATGCAGCATCGATCCTTCTGTTGGAAACACCGCTTGGCACCTTGGTGCCGCAGAGAATGCCGCGATTCGGCTTCGCATGCGCCTGCAATGAACTTAAATCACAGACTTAGGCTGACAAGCGGAACAACAGTGACTATTTCGTGACCATGACGGAAGCCGCCGACCATCGTGAAGAGAGCCTGACGGCCGCGACCGAGGCGCGCGGGCTGGAAGCGCTGGTCTCGCGCGCGACGCGCGCCGGTAAGGGGCCGGCGCCGGTGGAACGCTGGAATCCGGCATTTTGCGGCGATCTCGACATGGAAATCAAGCAGGACGGCACCTGGTTCTATCTGGGAACGCCGATCGGCCGGATGCCGCTGGTGCAGCTTTTTTCCTCAGTGCTGCGCAAGGACGCGGACGGCAGGACTTACCTGGTGACGCCGGTGGAAAAGGTCGGCATCCGCGTCGCCGACGCGCCCTTCATTGCCGTCGAGATGGACGTGTCGGGCGTCGGCGACGGACAAATCATCACCTTTCGCACCAATGTCGGCGACGTGGTCGAGGCTGGGGCGGGACACCCGCTGCGCTTCGTCGATGAGGACGAGACAGGTGGCCTGAAGCCTTATGTGCTGGTGCGCGGGCGGCTGGAGGCGCTGGTGGCACGGCCGGTGATGTACGAGCTGGTCGAGCACGGCGAAGAGATCGACATCGGTGGCAAGAGGATGTTTGCCGTCCGTTCCAAAGGCGAGGTCTATCCAATCATGCCGGCTGAGAAACTGAAACGGCTGAGCGCATGATGGACCGCCTATGATGGATCAGGTGATGCCGTTGCCGTTTTCCGTTGCCGGGTTTCGCCAGCGCGTCGCGGCGCAGCCGCTGGCGCATGCCGGCGACGATTTTGGCGACCACCGCTTCAATCCGGGCCATCCCAGGCTGAAGCTGGCCAAGGCGCTGCGCGATGCCGCCGTGCTGATCCCGGTGGTCGATCATGGCCATGAAGCCACGGTCCTTTTGACCAGGCGGGCGGAAAAGCTGCGCAACCATTCGGGGCAGGTGGCTTTCCCCGGTGGTACCATCGATCAAACCGATGCGAGCCCGGAAGCGGCGGCGTTGCGCGAGACATTCGAGGAGATCGGTCTCGATAGGGATTACATCGAGATCGTCGGCCGTCTGCCGGACTACGTTTCCGGCAGCGGCTATCGCATCGCCCCGGTGCTCGGGATTGTGCGGCCCGGTTTCAGCCTGACGCTGAATTCCGACGAAGTCGATGCCGTCTTCGAGGTGCCGCTGGGCTTTCTGATGGACCCCGCCAACCACACCAGAGACAGTCGCATGTGGAACGACCTCGAATGGTTCTATTACGAGATGCCCTATGGCGACCAGCGCATCTGGGGCGTCACCGCGGGCATCATCCGTACGCTTTATGAAAGGCTCTATTCGTGAGCGATCCAGTGTCGATCGCGGACAAGGCCGGGTGGCTCGGCGAACGCCACCTGCAGCGCCTGCTCGCCGCGCTGACTGATGGCGGCGAGGAGGCGCGTGTCGCCGGCGGCGCGGTGCGCAACGCGCTCATCGGCCAGCCGGTCGCCGACATCGACATCGCCACCACCACGGTGCCCGAGGAAACCATCCGGCGCGCCGAGGCGGCAGGCTTCAAGACGGTACCGACCGGCATCGAGCATGGCACAGTCACCGCGGTCGGCCACGGCAAGGCCTATGAGGTCACCACGCTGCGTGCCGATATCGAAACCGACGGCCGGCGCGCCAAAGTGTCGTTCGGCCGCGACTGGAAAGCCGACGCTGAGCGGCGTGATTTCACCATCAATGCACTCTATGCCGAGGCCGATGGAACGGTCGTCGATCTGGTCGGCGGTATCGCCGATATCGAAGCGCGGAGGCTGCGATTCATCGGCGATCCGGAAGCCCGTATCCGCGAGGATTATCTGCGCATCCTGCGTTTCTTCCGTTTCTTCGCATGGTATGGCGACGGTAGGCCGGATGCCGAAGGGTTGAAGGCTTGTGCTCGGCTGAAGCAGGGGCTCGACCAGCTTTCGGTCGAGCGCGTCTGGTGGGAATTGAAGAAATTGCTGTCGGCGCCAGATCCGTCGCGGGCGCTGCTGTGGATGCGCCAGGCCGGCGTTCTGACCGCCGTTTTGCCGGAAAGCGAGAAATGGGGCATCGATGCCATCCACGGGCTGACCAAGACCGAGAAGGACCTGGCCTGGGCGCCGGACCCGCTGCTCAGGCTGGAATCCATCGTGCCGCCGGATGCCGCGCGCATGAAAACGCTTGCCGAGAGATTGAGGCTTTCCGTGAGCGAAGCAAGCCGGCTGCGGAATTGGGCGATCACGGCTGCCGTCGATCCGAAAACGACTGAAGGAGAGTTGGCGAAAAGGCTTTATTTTGGCGACCGCCAAGGCTTTGTCGACCGGTTGCGGCTGTTGCTCGCTTCCGCTCGATCCCGCGCGGTCGAAGACAATGACGCACTGCTCGAAGCCGGCGGCTTCTCGCGCCTGCTTGCCTTCGCTGCAAAATGGCAAAATCCTGTTTTTCCGGTCAAGGGCGCCGATCTGACGACGCTTGGCGCATCACCGGGGCCGAAGCTTGGTGCAACGTTGAAGAATCTCGAAAAGGAATGGGTCGAGTCCGGTTTTGCGCTTGATCGCGGCGCGCTGCTCAAGCGCGCCGCGGAGGCACTCGAATCCTGACCGTCACGCTGCGTCGCGGACCTTTTCGATGCGCGAGCGGATCGCCTCGATCATCGTCTCCCGGATCACCGTCTCGCCGTGCGTCTCGCGCAGATGCTCGACGGCACGGCGCATGACCTCAGCCTCCTCCTCGGCGCGTGTGTGCCACTCGCAGCCGGGTACGAGCGACCCGCAATGGAATTCCTTCATCGGCTTCTCCTCATCTCCTCCTTGGAGCGCCGCGCAGCGCACTGACACGGAAGCTCCAGACCTTTGATTGCGCGATCCGGAAACCGCGTACGGTATCCGGGCTACACGCTGGCCAGCTAAGCATAACACGATCGAACGGTTTTGGTTGCCTTAGAGTGCCGTGCGTCCAAGCCGACACGCGGCCCTCTGGTGATCGGGTTGCGAAAAGGCGGAGCATCGCTGCTCCGCCCTCTTACGCCACCCAGGAGTAAGACCTCGTCTTGCTCCAGCGGGCAGGACATCACTTCACGATCTTGACTGCCTCGGCAATTTTATCCTTGCCGCTCATATCCCACGTGACGCGGACCTTTTCGCCGACCTTCAGGCCAGGATCCTTGAAGGTCTGGGGCAACGTAAAGGTGGCTCCGTTATCCAGAACTAGGCTCATCGCCGTTCCATCAAAGCTTTTGATCGTGCCGGTGGTGTGCTTGACCGCAGCGAATGCGGCAGTACCAGAGGCGAGAACGGCAGTGGCGGCTGCGGTCATAATAAGCTTGCGCATGGCATGCTCTCCTGGAAAATACGGGCACCGCTTGGGAAAGGTGCCCGATTCAATCATGGGCCGTCCGGTCACGTCGGGTCGCGGCTCTCGGGAGTAAAGAACCGCCGGCGTTTCCCGGCCCGACGCGACAAATAGCCCAATCTTTACAATGATACATTAGACGAAAAAGATATTTTCTGGCGCGCCTTGCGCCACATTCGCCGTCAAATTCTGGGGATTTGGACCCGATTGCGGCTCACGTCGTGCTCACCGAGATTTTACGGCCATTTCGCTTCTGGCGGCAGGCTGGACAGGATCGAGGCGACATTGCCGCCGGTCTTCAGCCCGAAGATGGTGCCGCGATCGTGAAGCAAGTTGAATTCGACATAACGGCCGCGGCGGATGAGCTGCTCGTCACGGTGGCCATCGGTCCAGTTGTCATTGAAGTTGGCGCGCACCAGATGTTCGTAGACGACGAGAAAAGATCGCCCGACGTCCTGGACGAAGTTGAAATCGGCGTCCCAGCCGCCTTTGTCCTCATCCGAATGCAGCCAGTCGAAGAAGATACCGCCGGTACCGCGTGGCTCGTCACGGTGCGGCAGGTAGAAGTACTCGTCGCACCAGGCTTTGAATTTCACGTAGTCCGCGATCGCCGCGTTCTTCTCGCACGCAAATTGCATCGCTCTGTGGAAGGCGATCGTGTCGGGGTCGTCCTGGCTGCGGCGGCGGTCGAGCACCGGTGTCAGATCGGCGCCGCCGCCGAACCACTGGCGCGAGGTGACGACCATGCGCGTGTTCATATGCACGGCCGGCACGTTGGGGTTCCACGGATGGGCGATCAGCGAAATGCCGCTTGCCCAGAAGGAGGGGTCCTCTTCGGCGCCCGGCATCTGCTTCCTGAATTCGGGCGAGAACTCGCCGTGGACGGTCGAGGTGTGGACGCCGACCTTCTCGAAGACGCGGCCGTGCATCATCGACATGATACCGCCGCCGCCCTTGCCGGCATCGCGTTGCCACGGCGTCTTTTCGAAGCGGCCGGGCGACCAGCTAGCCTGCGGCCCCTGCAGGTCCTGCTCGATCTGCTCGAAGCTGGCACAGATGCGCTCGCACAACGTCTCGAACCACAGCCGTGCCTTCGTCTTCTTCTGTTCGATGTCGGCTGGCAGCCCCGCCGGTATCTCGGGTCGTTGCAAATCCTGTCTCCGGTTGCGGGCGCGCCCGACAAATGACTCGTCTTTTCCGGCCGCGATCCCTAATCTCTTGGGTGCATGGGTCAAGTG